>NZ_JBNNOB010000057.1:0-20456 GCF_050274375.1 Sphingomonas sp. NPDC019816 | reverse complement strand
TTTTTTTTTTTTTTTCTCCGAAATCATCAGCGTCATCGACGGCATCGCCTTCCAGACCAACCTCCTGGCGCTGAACGCCGGTGTCGAGGCGGCGCGGGCGGGCGACGCGGGCAAGGGCTTCGCCGTCGTCGCCTCCGAAGTGCGCGCGCTGGCGCAGCGCTCGGCCGATGCGGCCAAGGATGTGAAGTCGCGCATCCTCGCCAGCTCCGAACAGGTCGAATCGGGCGTCGGGCTGGTCAGCGAGACCGGCAAGGCGCTGGAGCGGATCATCGGCCGGATCACCGAGATCAGCGGGCTGGTCGAAGATATCGCCAGCTCCGCCGAGAAGCAGGCGATCGGGCTTCAGGAGGTCAACACCGCCGTATCGCAGATGGACGGCGTGACCCAGCAGAACGCCGCGATGGTCGAACAGGCCACCGCCGCCGCCCGCTCGCTGGCGGTCGAGGCCGATGGCCTGGCGCGTGAGGTCGCCCGCTTCCGCATCGCCCATGGCGGTGGCCATCATGACGGCTTCGTCGCGCCGCCGGCGGCACCGACCGCACCCGCCGCCTCGTCGCTGCCGGTCCATCAGTTGCAGCAGCGCGCCGCCGCCGCCGGTCGTCGCATCGCGCAGACGTCGCGCGCCGCCTGTCCGCCGGTGGCCGCGCCATCCCCGTCCTTCGCGTCCAGCGCCCCCCAGTCGAGCGGCAATGCCGCGCTGGCGGTCAGCGACGACGACTGGACCGAATTCTGATGCCGGCCCCGCCCTTCTGAACCGGGGCGGGACCGCTTCTTCCCTTCCTGCCGCTGCCTCGAACTGCCGACTGGAGTTTCACCGTGACCGCTCTGTCCCTTGCCCCCGTGCTCGACACCACCGCCGCCGCGCCGCTGCGCCAGGCGCTGCTCGACCTGATCGCGTCGGGCGACGCCATCGCGCTGGACGGTGGTCAGGTGACCCAGGCCGGCCAGGCCTGTCTCCAGGTGCTGGCCAGCGCGCAGGCGATGGCCGCCTCGATCCGCACGGACTTCGAATTGCAGAACCCGTCCGAAGCGCTCGCTTCCATGATCACGCTGGCGGGCCTCGACCGCCTCGTCACCCCCGCCGCCTGAAAGGCCCGACCCGATGAATCTCGACGAGATCCAGCAGATTTTCTTCCAGGAATGCGAAGAAGGCCTCGGCGCTCTGGAAAGCGCCTTCGCCGATCTGAAGCGTGGGCGGCATGATGACGAGACGATCAACACCGTCTTCCGCTCGGTCCACTCGATCAAGGGCGGCGCGGGCGCGTTCGGCCATGACCGGTTGCAGCATTTCTCGCACCATTATGAAACGGTGCTCGACCTGATCCGCAACGGCACGCTGCCGCTCAGCGAGCCGTTGATCGACCTGATCGTCGCGGCGTTCGACACGCTGACCGACCATGTCGCGGCCGCGCGCGGCGAAGGCGGCATGCCCGCCGACCAGGCGATGCTCGACCGTCTGGCCGCCGCCGCCGAGGGCAAGATCGAGGGCGGGGCCGAGGCCGCACCCGAGGTCGAGGCGGTCGCCGACACGGCCGTGCCCGCCCCCGCCCCGATGGACGATTTTGACGCGCTGTTCGCGATGCTGGAGGAACCCGCCGCACCGGCGGCCGAGACCGCACCGGCCGAATGGATCGTGACCGTGCATCCCGGCCCGCGCGCTTTCGATCACGGTGCCGAGCCAATGCTGGCGCTGCGCGAATTGTCGCGCATGGGCGCTCGCACGCTGTCGGCCGATCTGTCCGACCTGCCGCTGCTCGACGGGCTGGACGCCGAACGCTCCTATATGGGCTTCACCCTGGCGCTGCCCGGCACGACCGATGAGGACGACATTCGCGCGGTCTTCGACTTCGCCGATCCGCAATGCCGCCTGACCGTCACGCGTGCGACCGAGGAGGTGGTTCCGGCCGCCCCCGTGCCCGAACCCGAAGCGGTCGAGCCCGCGCCGGCGGCTCCGCCGGTCGCCGCCCCCGCGCCGGTCGCCGCCGCGCCCGCCCCGCTGGCCGCCGTTCCCGTCGCGCCCGCCCCCGTCGAGCCGGCCGCCCCGTCACTGGCCGAGGTGGCCAACAGCCCGCGCGTCGCCGCGGCCGCCGCGCAGACGATCCGCGTCGACCTCGACAAGCTCGACCGGCTGGTCAATCTGGTCGGTGAGCTGGTCATCACCCAGGCGATGCTGGCGCAGCGCCTGTCCGAGAACGAGATGGGCTCGATCCCCGAGCTGTCCGACCTCGACCATCTGACGCGCGAGCTTCAGGATTCGACCATGGCGATCCGCGCGCAGCCGATGAAGACGGTCTTCAGCCGCGTGCCGCGCATCATCCGCGAGCTGGAGGTCGAGACCGGCAAGCGCGTCCGCCTGGAGGTCGAGGGCGAGATGACCGAGGTCGACAAGACCGTGGTCGAGCGCATCGGCGAGCCGCTGACCCACCTGATCCGCAACGCCGTCGACCATGGCCTGGAGACTCCCGCCGATCGCAAGGCGGCAGGCAAGGACGGCGAGGGTGTCGTCACCCTGTCGGCCGCGCACCAGTCGGGCCGGATCGTCATCACGGTGGCCGATGACGGGCGCGGCATCGACCGCGCGCGCGTCAAGGCCAAGGCGATCGAGCGCGGCATCATCGCCCCCGACGCGCAGCTGTCCGAGGAGGAGATCGACAATCTGATCTTCGCTCCCGGCTTTTCGACCGCCGCCGTCGTCTCCAACATCTCGGGCCGCGGCGTCGGCATGGACGTGGTGCGCAAAAACATCCAGGCGCTGGGCGGCCGTATCGGCATCCAGTCCGAACTGGGCAAGGGGTCGAGCTTCTCGCTCAGCCTGCCGCTGACGCTGGCGGTCCTCGACGGCATGATCGTGACCGTCGGCGACCAGACCTTCGTCATCCCGCTGACCCATATCGTCGAGAGCCTGCGCCCCGGCATCGACGAGGTGCATTTCGTCGGCGGCCAGTCGCCGCTGCTCGACGTGCGCGGCACCTATGTCCCGGTCCACCGCGTCGGCGAGCAGCTGGGCGTCGGCGGTGCCACGCGTCAGCCCGAGGACGCGGTGCTGATCGTGGTCGAGAGCGACCAGGGCCAGGCGGTGCTGATGGTCGACTCGATCCAGGATCAGCGTCAGGTCGTGGTGAAGAGCCTGGAGGCCAATTACCGCGCCATCCACGGCCTGGCCGGCGCGACCATCCTGGGCGACGGCCGCGTCGCGCTGATCCTCGACGTCGATGCGCTGATCGGCCGCTGGCGTCGTGACGGCCGCAGCGGCGGCGCCTTCATCGAAGACATGGCGGCATGAACGCCCCTGCCCTCCTCCCCCAGCGCGAGATGGAGTTCGCCTTCTCGGCGGCCGACCATCGCGCCATCGCGGACATGATCTATGCCGAGTCGGGCATCCTGCTGCCCGACAACAAGGCCAAGCTGATCTATGGCCGGCTGGCGCGGCGGCTGCGGGCGTGCGGGCTGGAAAATTTCCCCGACTATCTGGCGCTCATCGCCGACGACGCCGAGGAGCGCGCGCGCGCCGTCGACGCACTCACCACCAACCACACCTCCTTCTTTCGCGAAAACCATCATTTCGAGCATTTCCGCGACGAGCTGTGGCCCGGCTTTTCCGATCGCCTGGCCTCGGGCGGGCGGGTGCGCGTCTGGTCGGCGGCCTGTTCGAGCGGCGAGGAACCCTATTCGCTGCTGATGACCATCCTGGGCACCGACGCGCGCGCGGCGACCAAACTGGCCGGTCAGGACTTCAAGGTGCTGGCGACCGATCTGTCGCCCAGCGTCATCGCGACGGCGCGCGCCGGGCGCTATCCGGTCGACACCACCCGCGCCATGCCGGCCGCGATGCGGTCCGCCTGGTGCCGGCGGGCGGGCGACATGGACGAGCTGTTGCCGGCCCTGCGCGCGCCGATCGCGTTTCGCGAGCTCAACCTGTTGCGCAACTGGCCGATGCGGCGGCCGTTCGACGTCATCTTCTGCCGCAATGTCATGATTTATTTCGACGAGCCGACCAAGGCTCGACTGCTGGCCCGTTTCGCCGATCAGCTGGTCACTGGCGGCATCCTCTATATCGGTCATGCCGAACGCATCCCGCCGGAAGTATCGGCGCGCTTTCACTGCATCGGTCGCACCGCTTTCCAGAAAGTTTCCTGATGGCCGTTCGTACCCTGATCGTTGACGACTCCCCGACCATGCGCGCGCTGATCGCGGGCATGCTGAACCGCGATCCCGATATCGAAGTGGTCGGCGCCGCCAACGGCCCGCACCAGGCGCGCGAGATGATCAAGGCGCTGGACCCCGACGTCATCACCCTGGACGTCGAGATGCCCGACATGAACGGCCTCGACTTCCTGGAACGTGTCATGCGGCTGCGCCCCATGCCGGTCGTCATGCTCTCGACGCTGACCCAGGCGGGTGCGGACACCACGATCCGCGCGCTGGAGCTGGGCGCGGTCGAATGCTGCGCCAAGCCGGCGGCCAACTGCCTCGACCCGCGTCTGGCCGAAAGCGTCAAGGCCGCGGCGAGCAGCCGGCGCGTACGGGTGCGCGACATGGCGCCGGCGGCACCGGTGCCGGCGGCCAATTTCACGCCCCGCGCCGGCTCGATGATCGCGATCGGCGCGTCGACCGGCGGCGTCGAGGCGCTGATCCAGGTGTTGAGCGGCTTTCCCGCCAATTGCCCGCCGACCGTCATCGTCCAGCATATGCCCGCGACCTTCACGACCAGCTTCGCGGCCCGGCTCGACCGCCTGTCCAAGCCGACCGTGGCCGAGGCGCGCCATGGTCAGCCGCTGCTCCCCGGCCATGTCTATCTGGCACCCGGCGGCACCCATCATCTGGAGGTCGGCGGCCATGACGGCCAGTATCGCGCGCGCCTGATCCCCGACGATCCGATGAGCGGGCATCGCCCCTCGGTCGATCGCCTGTTCCACAGCGTCGCCAAGAATGTCGGCGACAAGGCGGTGGGTGCGATCCTGACCGGCATGGGCCGCGACGGCGCCGATGGACTGCTGGCGATGCGCAACAAGGGGTCGTTCACCGTCGGCCAGGACCAGGAAAGCTGTGTCGTGTACGGCATGCCCGGCGTCGCGCAGGAGGTGGGTGCCGTCACCAAGCAGCTGACGCTGACCCGCGTCGCGCCGGCGCTGATCGAGCGGTGTCGCGCATGAATGTGTCGACCGCCGGATTGGCACGCAGCGACGGCCTGCGCCGAATCAACATCATCCAGGGCGAGACGCGCGTGTCGCAGGAACGCGACGTCGTGCTGACGACCGTGCTGGGCAGTTGCATCTCGGCCTGCCTCTACGATCCGATCGCCGGCGTGGGCGGATTGAACCACTTTTTATTGGCCGAACCGGGTGCGGCGGAAACCGATCCTAAATCCATGCAACGCTACGGTGTCTATGCGATGGAAGTCTTGATCAACGCCATGATGGCCTTGGGAGCCCAGCGACACAGCCTGAAGGCCAGGTTGTTCGGTGGCGCGACCATGCGCGACGGGTTCCGGGATATCGGGGGCGCCAATGCGCAGTTCGCCCGGCGTTTCCTGGCGGACGAGCGAATCGCACTGGTCGGCGAGGATGTCGGCGGCGTCAGCGCGCGCCGCGTCGAGTTCCGCCCCGCCCTGGGCCTGGCCCGTTGCCGTCACGTCACCGATACGGTCGCGCCCGTGCCCCGTGTCGCCCGCCCCGTTCCGCCACCGCCACCCGCCGCCACCGGCGATGTGGAATTCTTCTAATGTCCCTCGATCCTTCCATGAAAGGCCAGTTCGTGTCCCAACTCATCATGACCGTGGACGATTCGCCCAGCATGAGAATGCTCCTGCGCGCCGCGCTCACCGATATGGGATATCGGGTGCTTGAGGCCGAGGATGGCGTTCATGCGCTCGACACGCTGGACGGCGTGACGGCCGAGACCGTGCCCGACCTCGTCATCACCGACATCAACATGCCGCGCATGGACGGATTCGGCCTGATCGAGGCGCTGCGCCGCCAGCCGGGTCATCGCAACCTGCCGATCCTGGTGCTGACCACCGAAAGCTCGGACGAGAAGAAGGCCCGCGCGCGCGAGGCCGGCGCGACCGGCTGGATCGTCAAGCCCTTCAACCCCGAAAAGCTGGCCGCGGCGATCCGCCGCGTGCTGCACTGATCCCATCCAGAGAGGAACCGACCATGTCGCGTCAGCTCATCACCTTCCAGCTCGGCGACCAGATTCTGGGCGTCGACATCATGGCCATCCGCGAGATCCGCGCCTGGTCGCCCGCCACCCCGCTGCCCAACGTGCCGGCGCATGTGCGCGGTGTCGTGAACCTGCGCGGCGTGGTCCTGCCGGTGCTCGACCTGCGCCACCGGCTGGGCTGGGGCGTCACCGATCCCAGCGCGCGGCACGTCATCATCGTGGTGCGCATCGGCGAGCAGCTCCAGGGCCTGATCGTCGATGCGGTCAACGACATCGTCACCATCCCGCCCGAGGCGATGCAGCCGCTGCCCGACATGGGCGATGCGACCGCCGCCCATTATCTCGAAGGGCTGGCGACGATCGAACAGCGCCTCATCCTGATCCTGGCGCTCGATCGCCTGTCGGACAGCGTGGCGTTGACGGCGGAAGCCGCGTAACACCCTGTTTTTTCAAGACGTAACGGCGTATCCGTTGGAAGGTAAATGCGTAATGGCGGACGTTAAGGTTCTGGTCGTCGATGACTCGCTGACGATGCGGGTGCTCATTTCGGGCGCGCTCGAACGGATCAAGGGCGTCACCGTGGTCGGCGCCGCCGACGGCGCGGCGGAAGCGCGCAAGATGGTCGACCAGTATCGCCCCCAGGTGATGACGCTGGACGTCGAGATGCCGGGGATGAGCGGCCTGGAATATCTGGCCGAGATCATGGAGGAGCGACCGATGCCGGTCATCATGTTCTCCACCCGGACCGCCGCCGGCGCCGCCGATTCGATCGAGGCGCTGCGCCTGGGCGCGATCGACTGTTTCCCCAAGCCCAAGGTCGCGGTCCAGGCCGAACTGGACGAGATCATCGGCAAGCTGGGCAAGCGGATCAAGGCCGCGCGCAACGCCGACCTGAAGAAGACGAGCGCCGCCAAGCCCAAGAAGGGCAGCCCCGTCGCGCCGATCGACTGGAACGGCCGCCTGCTGGCGATCGGGGCGGACGCCGCCAATACCCAGGCGATGTTCGACCTGTTCGCGACCTTCCCGGCCAACTGCCCGCCGACGCTGGTCGTGCAGCAGATGTCGCCCGGCCTGCTGACCCCGATGATCGAGCAGCTGAAGGACCAGATCGCGCCCAAGGTGGTCGAGGCGACCGACGGCATGAAGGTGGAACAGGGCACCATCTATTTCGCGCCGCAGGGCGAGAACCATATGGTCGTCGACACCTGGCCGAACGGCACGCTTCGTCTGTTGGCGCGCGAACCGGTGGCGGGCGAGCGTCCGTCGATCTCGCTGCTGTTCGCCTCGGTCGCCAAGGCGGCGGGCAGCAACGGCCTGGGTGTGTTGCTGGCGCTCGACGACGAGGACGGCTCGGCGGGCCTGCGCGCCATGCTGGCGGGTGGCGCCTATGCCATTGGGCGGTCGGACACCGACTTCACCCTGATGAAGGGCGCCGTCACGCAACCGGTCGCGCGCGATGCGATCTCGACGAACATTCTCAAGCTCTGCAGCAAATAAGCGAAGCGGCCTGGGGGAAGGATGATTGGCATGGATCAACAGCTTGCCCATGCATTGGCCGACGAGCTGGTCGAACTGACCCGCTCGCTGGCCGAACTGGCCTATGACCTGGGCAGCGACAGCGACACGCTGCGCCGCCACATGGTCAGCATCCAGTCGGTCGATCGGATCACCCAGGCGCAACTGGCGATCGCCGACATATTGCGGTCGGACGCCCCGGTCGCGGCGCGGATCGATGGCGTCACGCTGGAAACGCTGGCCGATCGATTACGCGAGCGGGTGGCGGGCAACGCCTGACCCCCCGCCGCGAGGGCAAGCCGGATCAGTCGCGCGAGGTCACCCGCGCGGCTTCGACCCGTTCGAGGAGCGGGCGCAGCCCCCCCAGCCACTGACGCAGCCCCTCACGCGCGTCGTCGCTCAGGCTCAACAGCGCCAGGCGGCGGTCGGTCGGATGCGGCGTGCTGTGGAACAGGCCCGCGCCGATCAGCATGTTGATCCAGCGCACCGCCGTGGTGCGCGGCACGCCGGAAGCGCGGTAGCAGGCGCTGGTTTCCACCGGCCGCCCCTCTTCCTCCTCGACGAACACGAACAGCAGCATGTCGAAGGCCGGATCGGCGAACAGGGAACTGTCGAAATACCGGCCGATGCCGTCGCGGGCGGAGCGGATCACCCGGCCGATATCGACGGGCGCCAGCCGCGCCTCGCTTTCGGCGCGGACCAGCGTCTCGACCACATCCAGCTCATCGCGTATCCGCCGCAACCGGTCATCGATCCCCGATGGATCGGCCCCCGCCCTATCCTCATAGCGGTCGCTCATGACATCCACGTTCGCCCCCCGATCATCACTTCCCACGACAGCCCGGCGAACCCCGGCGATGTTTTTCGCAAATCATCCCAGGGTGTTGCCACGCCGAATTCATCGACGTCCATAATGAACAAGTTGTCACAGATCAGTGAAAAAGCAAAAGCGAAAGAAACGGCATTCGTTTGTAGAAACGGTGCTTTAGGGCAAGATCGGATCAGAAAAACAGCTTGCGGACCGACAACCTGACCGTACGGCCCAAGGGATCGAGATAACCCGGCTGATAGCCGATCGGCACGGTGCCGGTGGCATCGGTCACCCGCTGGCGCTGGTTGAACAGATTGTCGAACGACAGGCTGACCCGCGTCCCCCGCAGCCAGGGGTGCGCGCGCACCAGATCCAGCCTCTGCCCCAGATCGGCGAACAGGCGTAGATCGACCGTGGCCAGGCTGCCGAAGGACAGCGGCTCGGGATTGGCGGGCGTGCCGCCATTGACCCGCGTGGCACTTCGCCAATTGCCCGACATGCGCACGCCGATACCGTTATTGGTATAGCCGGCCTGCGCCTCCAGCTGATGCCGCGAGCTGCCGCCACTCGCCCCGATCGCGTCGCCGCGCAGCAGGTCGAGGACCGGTCCGCCATCGGCTACCGTCACCCGGTCGGCCAGCGTCCAGCTGTGATAGAGCGCGAACTGCAACCGGCCGCCGCCACGCCCACCGCCAAAGCCGCCACCCCGGAAGCCGCCACCCGGACGTCTGCCCCCGCCAGCGCCGGGCCCGCCCCCCGGTCCGTTGGCTGCGGCCGCCGGGGCCGCCCCCTGACCCTCGCCACGGGGAGCATCACCGCCGCGCGCTTCTCCGGGCCGCCCTTCGCCGGGTTGGCCTTGGCCGGACCGTCCTTCGCCGGGCCGTTCCTCGCCCGGCCGTTCCTCGCCTCGGGGCCCATCACCACGCCGTCCGGGAAAGGCCATGCCCGCGAACGGATTGGGGCCGGTCCCGGCGCGATACGCCTCGATCTCCTTCTGGATCTTCGACTTGATCGGCTTGGAGAAGTTGAAGCCCCAGCGCAGCTGTTGCCGCTCGGTCCGCGCGAAATTGATCGGGCGCGAATCGACGCGCAGCAGATTGCCGCTAGCGTCGCGGGTGAAGCGGTCGGGAAAAGCCGCCTCGATCGCGGCGGTCGGCGTCGGGAAGGACGCGATCGGATCGTCGGTGCCGATGCGGTAATAATTCGCGGTCAGGTTGATGTCGCGGTCGCGCCAGGGCTTCAGCGTCAGGCCCAGCTTCATGACATGGCGATTGTCCGCGATCAGGTTCGGATTGCCGCCGGTGACGGCGGTGATCGTCGCGGTGGTGCCGCGCACATAATCGAACAGGCGGACATTGGGGGTGGTGATCGTCGGATTACCCAGCTGCTGCGCGCTCGGCGCATCCTCTTGATCGGTCCAGGAGGCGATGATGCGCACCCCCTCCAGCGGCGCCCAGTTCGCCCCGTAACCGACCGTGGTCAGCGTGCCGAAGTCCGACAGGTGATTGGCCGCCGCATTGAGGTTCAGCGACAGATTGCCGATCGCGCCAAGCACCGAGCGGTCGCGATTGGCGATCGGCAGGTCGAGGTTGAGCTGGCCGTTGACCGTGTCGCGCGACACCTCGCCGCTCTGTTCCTGGCCGAAGCGGAGCGAACGGCTGGAAAAGTCGCTGGTCTGGCCGCCGACCTTGACGCTGGCCTGCGCATCGCCCGCCGGCAGCGCGAAAACGCGACCATTGAGCAGCGCGTCGATCTGCCCCGTCGACGAGGTCGAGCGTGCGAAGTTACGCGGCGACAGCGCGATGCCGTCCAGCGGACCATAGGGATTGGCGGTCGGATCGCCCGCATTCAGCCGCGCCTGGAAGGCGGCGATGTCCAGCCCGGTCTCGGTCGACACCCGGCTTTCGGCCCGGTCATAGGCGCCCGTCACCGACCAGCGCCATTTGCTGCTGATCTGGCCGTTGAGCACGGTTCCGAAATGCGCGGTCAGCCCGGTATTGTCCTGGGTCAGCGGGCCATAGGCATCGGTCAGCCGCGCAATGGTCGCGGTCGTCCCGAACGGCGAATAGGGATTGCCGACCGGCAGTTGCAGATTGGCCGAAGGCAGGCCGTTCCAGCTGTTGCTCTGCGTCGCCTGCACCTCGGCGTTGAAGGACGCGGCGACATTGCCCAGGATGTTGCGCGCATAGACGATATTGGCATCCCACTGGCGCTGCGCATTCTGGAGCGTGCGATAGCGGGTGACGTCGGTCCTGTTGACCGGCGTGGCGGCCAGCGCGGACAGCGTCGGGACGCCCGCCAACCCTGCTGGAAGACCGACCACGCCGGGGTTGGAACCGGTCAGCGCGGCGAGACCGGGATCGGCGGTGACGATATTGCCGCCCAGCGCCGCATTGCTGACGGGTGCGACGATATCGCGCTCCGCCTCGGTCAGGCGTGAGCTTTCCTGATAATCGGTATGGATGCTCAAGCGCCGGTCGCGACGAATGGCCAGCGAGTCGAGCCGTCCCTGCCCCATGGCCGATCCGCCCTCGGTCGGCACGCGCCCGATCGCCTCGACCGCCAGCGAGCGGAAGCGCGGGCGCAGGACGAAGTTCACCACCTTCTGGTCGGCGCTATAGCCGAATTTGAGCGCGACCTCCTCGGGCAGGATGTCGACGCGCAGGATCGCCTCGGTCGGCAGATCGCGGATTTCCTGGAAGCCCGCGATGCGCCGCCCGTTGAGCAGCACGACCGGCGAACCGCCACGCCCGCTGGTCGTCTGCGGCGCGAGTTCCGTCAGCAGGTCGGCGACGCTCGACACGCCGTAGGAGCGGATGTCGGCGGGGCTGAGCTGTTGCTCGGGCGGGATGTCGCCGGGCACGGTGCCGGGTTGCCGCCGCGCGGTGACGACGACATCGCCTTCCTCCGCGCCCTCATCCTCCTCGGGCTCGGCTTGCGCGGCGGGCGGAGTGCGGGTCGGCGTCGCTTGCGGCGTAGCGGGAGCCAAGGTAGCCGTCGGCGTCGCGGACGGGGTTTCAGGAGTCGCGGCGGGGGCCGGGGCCACCTGCGCCTGTGCGATCGCCGGCATCGCACTCGCCAGCATCAAGCTCGCCCACAGCCGCATGTCCGTCCCTTTACCCTGAATTGAGGTACTGGGCGTTAGGACGCAATTGTCGCACAAATGTGCCGCGCACTCGTAACAAATGTCGCGGTTCGGGAGGCGGCACTTCCTCCCCCATAGGGGGGGGCCATGCGAAGCATGGTGGAGGGGTATCACCGCCAGCGATCGACCCGGCCATCAGCCGGGACACCCCTCCGTCAGGCCTCCGGCCTGCCACCTCCCCTTTGCAGGGGAGGATAGAGGTTCAGCCCGCGAACGCCTTTTCGATCACATAGGCGCCCGGCTGCGCATTCGAGCCTTCGGGGAAGCCCATTGCCTCGAACTTGGCGCCCAGCGACTTGATCATCTCCATGCTGCCGCACATCATGATCCGGTCGGTTTCCGGGTTGAAGCCGTGCTGGCTGGGTAGCCCTGCGAACAACCGGCCATCGTCGATCAACGCGTCGATGCGGCCCGAGGTGTGGAACGGCTCGCGCGTGACGGTGGGCACATAGTGGAACTTCTCCGCCGCCACGTCACCGACCAGCGGATCGTCGGCCAGCTTGCCCGCCAGCTCGTCATGGAAGGCCAGGTCGCTGACGCGGCGGACCGAGTGGACGATCACCACCTCGTCGAACATGTCGTAGATGTCCGGGTCGCGCGCGACCGACAGGAACGGGGCAAGGCCCGTGCCGGTCGACAGCATGAACAACCGCTTGCCGGGCAGCAGCGCGTCGGCGACCAGCGTGCCGGTGGGCTTGCGACCCAGATAAATGTTGTCGCCCGGCTGCACCTTCTGCAGCTTGCTGGTCAGGGGGCCGTCCTCGACCTTGATCGACAGGAAGTCGAGCTTCTCGTCATAAGACGGGCTGGCCACCGAATAGGCGCGCAGCAGCGGCTTGCCGTTGTCGCCCTGAAGCCCGATCATCACGAACTCGCCCGAGCGGAAACGGAAGCTGTCGGGGCGCGACACCGAGAAGGAGAAGAGATGCTCGTTCCAGTGGTGGACGCTCTGAACCGTCTCGACGCTGAGCGCCGTGGTCGGGGTCAGTTCGGGCAGGGCAGTATCGGTCGACAAACCTCAAAACTCCTTTGCGCCCCCACCCGCCGAGCGTCCGGCGAAGGGGGCGAATACGTCATATGCGAGTGAATCGGATGCGCCCTTACCAAGAATAGCGCAGGCTGCCTACAAAGGTCCGCGATGCCCCATAATAGCAGCCATTGTTGAAGAAGCAGCTGGTGATGTGGCGCTTGTCGAACAGATTGGCGATGTTCGCGGTGAAGCTCAGCCCCTCCATCGCCGGGCTCACCCGGCCAAGGTCATAGCCCAGCATCAGGTCGGCCAGCCAGTAATCGGGCGACTGGAACCGACGCACGACGGTGCGTCCTGCGGCGACGGTGGTCGCGGTGCCATCCGATTCGCCGACATAGCGCACCCCCGCCCCCAGGCTCAGGCCGCCCAGCGCGCTGCCGACGCCCGCCTTGTCCAGATCATAGGACAGGAAGCTCGACGCGCTCCACTGCGGCACGCCCAAGGGCCGCGTGCCGGTGACGCCGCTCATCTGGTCGCCGGTGCCGACCACGGGCGTCCCCTGCCGGACGTAAGGGTCGTTATAAGTGGCGGCGACGATCACGTCGAAGCCGGGCGCCACCGTGCCGCGCCCGTCCAGCTCGATCCCGCGCACCGAAACCTCGCCGATCTGAATCTGCGAGTTGCTGGGGATATTGCCCGTGCCCGCGCGCGGATCGGCGACCGGCACGTTGCGGCGGCGCAGGTCGAAGGCGGACAGGGTGAACAGCGCGGTCGTCCCGCGCGGCTGGTATTTCAGCCCCGCCTCGTACTGACGGCCGGTGACGGGGATGAAGTTGGTGCCGTCCCAGGTGCTGCCCGCCTGCGGCTCGAAACTCTCCGAATAGCTGACGAAGGGGGCTAGGCCGACCTTGGTCTCGTACAGCGCGCCCAGGCGAGTGGTGAAGGCGTTCTGGCTGAGCCGCGTCACGCGGTTGGTGACACGATTCTGCGTCGTCTGGCCATAGCTGTCCCAGCGCCCGCTGGCGATCAGCTGCAACCCGCCGATCGCGATCTGATCCTGAAGATAGAGGCCGACCTGATCGCGCTTGGTGTAATTGTGCGTCTGGTTGACCGGGAAGGTCGGCAGCGGCACGCCGTAGACCGGAGCGAACAGGTTCAGATTGGGGATGTTGAACACCGGATTGGCATTCTGCCCGGTATAGAAGGCCTGATAATTCTCGCCGCGATTATGCTGCCAGTCGACGCCGGCCAGGATGGTGTGCGCGACCGGGCCGGTGTCCAGCTTGCCGACCAGATGATTGTCGACGGTGAAGGTCTGGAACGCCTCGTCCGAGCCGCCGCCGCCGCGCTGTAGCGTCGAGAAGTCGCTGTTCGCATTCGCCCCCGTGCCGCGCGTCACATAGCCCGAACCGTAGATCTGCCGGTAATGCAGATCGATCGCCAGATAACGCGCATTGGTGGTCCAGCTGAGCCGGTCGTTCAGGTCGTGGCGGAACAGGATCGTCGCCGATTTCTGCGTCCGGTCGAACGCCTCATAGGACGGCTCGGACGTGTTGAAGTCGACCGGCAGCACGCCGAACGGATTGGGCAACGCCGAGCCGTAGACGGGCACGCCGCTATAGGAGGCCGATTCGGGATCGCGCTGATAGTTCAGGATCAGCGTCACGCTGGTCGCCGCATCGGGGGCGAAGCGCAGCATCGGGCGGGCATAATAGCGGCGATTGGCGGTTTGCTGGATGAAGCCGTCCGATTCCTCGGCCCCCGCGATCATGCGGAACAGCCAGCGATTGTCCGCATCCAGCGGCTGGTTCACGTCGATCGCCGATCGGAGCAGCGCGAAATTGCCGCCCGCCAGCTCGATGCGCCCGCCCTCCCCGGCATAGGGCAGCTTGCTGGTCAGGTTGATCAGACCGCCGGGCGTGCCCGAACCATAGGTGACGCCTGCCGGCCCCTTCACCACATCGACCGATTCGACGAGATGGAAGTCGATCTGCGGGCTGGAATAGACGCCGCCGAGCAGCCGCATCCCGTCCATGAAGATGCCCGGCTGGAACCCGCGCAGGAACAGCTGGTCATAGCGGGTGGCGACATTGCCGCGCTGGTTAGGCGCGACGCCCGCGACATAGCCGAGCGCCTGGTTGATCGACAGCGCGTTGCGCCGCGTCAGCTCCTCCTGATCGATCGCGATGATCGTCTGCGGCGTGGCGATCAGCGGAATATCGGTCTTGGTCCCCGACACCGCGCTCTTCTTGGCGCGTTCGCCCTCGACCACGATCTCCTCGTTGCGCAGCCGCTGGGGATCCTCGTCATTCCCGGCCGCCGGCCCATTCTCGGGCAGGCCCAGAGCGAGGGTCGGCGAGGCCCATCCCAGAACGGACCCCGTGACACAGGCCGCCAGCAGCGTTGCGCGAAACCCCCGCATATTTTCCCTAACCTTGCTATTGATAGTGACTCTCAAATGCTGCTAAAGCGAGGCCGTCACGATGACAAGGGGAAAGACCGGGTGGCGCAAAGCCGGGCCATCACTGCCGCTGCAACGACCCGCTGGCGCGCGGCGCTGGGCATGGCGTGGCGCTGGCTGACCGCGATTCTCGGTGGCTATGCCTTCGCGGTGGCGACGGCGATGCTGGCCGCGCGACTGCTCCCGGTGTCGGACGCGCTGACCCGGGTCGAGGCGACCGGATGGCCGATGATCCTGTCCTTCCTGGTCTATGCGTCCGCCGGCCTGTGGGCGTTGCACGACATCCGGCTCGGCCGAGTCAGCACGGTCATCTGGGGCGGTGCCATCGTCATGGCGGGGCTGCTCTGGTCGCTGGGCGTGCGCGCGTGAGCGTCGCGCCGGCCCCCGAACAGCGCGCGCTGCGCCAGACCATGGCCTGGGCGCATGGCTGGCTGGGGCTGATCGCCGGGTGGATCCTCTTCACCATGTTCCTGACCGGCACCTCGGCCTATTTCCGGCCCGAGATTACCCAGTGGATGCAGCCCGAAATCCATGCCGCAAGGACGGCGCCGGCACAGGCGGCGGCCTCGGCGGTACGCTATCTGACGCGCACCGGCGCGGACGACCTGCAATGGTATATCTATCTGCCCGAGGAGCGGACGGTCGCCACCCGCGTCTTCCGCATCCCCGCCAAGCCCGATCCCAAGGCGCGCGGTGGCGAGTTGCAGCTCGATCCGGTCAGCGGCGCGCCCCTGTCCGCGCGCGAGACGCGCGGGGGCGAGCATTTCTATCGCTTCCACTTCCAGCTGCAATTGCCGCACCCCTGGGGCCGCTGGCTAGCCGGACTGTGCGCAATGGCGATGCTGGGTGCGATCATCTCGGGCGTGATCACGCACAAGCGCATCTTCGCCGACTTTTTTACGCTGCGCTGGAACAAGGGACAGCGCAGCTGGCTCGACGCGCACAATGTCTCGGCGGTGCTCGGCCTGCCCTATCATGCGATGATCACCTATACCGGGCTGATCACGCTGGTGACCATGTACATGCCCTGGCCGGCGCTGATGAACTACGCCAAGCCCGTCCAGTTCATGCAGGCCGCCTATGACACGCCCGCCGATGTGCTCGCCAGCGGCACGCGGCAGCCGCTGGTCGCGATCGCACCGCTGGTCCGCGACGCCGAGCGGCGGCTGGGCGGCCCCGCCGCCCGCGTCATCATCCAGAATCCGGGCGATGCCGCCGCGCGTGTCTCCGTCGCGCTCGCGCAGCACGGCGCGATCAGTTCGCGCACCCCCGCCGTCGTCTATGAAGGCGCGACCGGCCGCTTCGTCAGCCAGAGCGGCGAGCCAGCCTCGGCGATCGAGACGGCGGGCGTGATGCTGGGCCTGCACTTGGCGTCGTTCGCCAGCACCGGGCTGCGCTGGGCCTATTTCGTCATGGGCCTGACCGGCGCGGCGATGGTCGGCACCGGCCTGCTGCTCTGGACCGCCAAGCGGCGCAAGCCGGGGGCCGCGCCGTTCTTCGGGCTGCGCCTGGCCGAGCGGTTGAACATCGCGGTGATCGCCGCCTTCCCCACCGGCATGGCCGCCTATCTCCTCGCCAACCGCCTGATCCCCGCCGACCTGGGCGGCCGCGCGGAGGCGGAGGTGTCGGCGATGTTCTGGACCTGGGGGTTGCTCGCGCTCGTCCAGCTCGGCCTGCCCGCCCGGCGCGCCTGGACCAGCCTGTTCGCCATCGCCGCCATCGGCTGGACCGCGATTCCGGTGGTCAACGCGCTGAGCACCTCGCGCTGGCTGATCCCCTCGCTGCTCGATGGCGATCATCTGTTTCTCGCCTTCGATCTCGCCTGCCTGGCGATCGGCATCGGCTTTGCCGCCGCCGCCCGGCTTTCCGCCCGCCCTGCGCCGCGCGCACCCGACCGCACCCGCCGTTTTTCGGAGCCTGCCCATGCTTGATACGATCGTCCTGTGCTTCATCGGCTTCTGGCTGCTCGCCGCCGGCTCCTATCGCCATGCGCGCGAAGCCGGGACGCTGCATGATGCGCGGTTGCGCGGCGGGCTGAAGCTGCTGGGCGGCGCGGTGCTGCTGCTCACGCTGTCGAGCTGCGGCACGGCGGTCACCGGCGAGCGGATCGTGCGGCTGGCTGGCGCGGCGTCGATCGCGGGCGTGGCACTGAACCTGATCCTGTCGGTGCGCGCTGCGGCGGCCTTCGCGCCCTTGCGCGCGGTCAACCGGCTTGCGGGTCGAACACGGACCAGCCGGTCCGCTGCACCAGCCGTTCGAGCGCCAGCGTACCAAGCTGCGAATTCCCGCGCGCGTTGAGCCCCGGCGACCAGACGGCGATCGAGGCGCGGCCGGGCACGATCGCCAATATGCCGCCCCCCACCCCCGACTTGCCCGGCAGGCCGACACGGAAGGCGAACTCGCCCGATCCGTCATAATGGCCGCAGCTCATCATCAGCGCGTTGATCCGCCGCGCCCGTTGCGGTGACACCACCGAGCGCCCGGTCCCCGGATTGACCCCGCGCGCCATCAGGTAACGCCCGGCCAGCGCCAGTTGCCGACAGCTCATCGCCAGCGCGCAAAAGTGGAAATAGACGCCCAGCACCCGCTCGACCGGGTGATGCAGATTGCCGAAGGCGCGCATGTAATGCGCCAGCGCCTGGTTGCGGTGCCCCGTCTCCATCTCGTCATGCGCGACCGCGGCGTCGATGCGGATGTCCTCCTCGCCGGCCAGCGCACGCACGAAGCGCAGCATCTCGCCGATCGCCTCGCGCGGTTCATGACTGCCGAGCAGGACATCGGCGACGACGATCGCGCCAGCATTGATGAAGGGATTGCGCGGGATGCCGTGCTCGGTCTCCAGCTGGACGATCGAGTTGAACGCGGTGCCCGACGGCTCGCGCCCCACCCGCCGCCACAGTTGGTCGCCGACCGCGCCCAGTGCCAGCGTCAGCGCGAAGACCTTGGAAATGCTCTGGATCGAAAAGGCCATGTCGGCATCGCCGGCCAGATGGCAGTTGCCGTCCGCCTCGACGATCGCCATCCCGAAATGCGCCGGATCGACCCCGGCGAGCGCGGGAATATAATCGGCGGGCGTCCCCCGATCGGGCGCGTCCGCCATTTCGGCGGCGATGTCGGCGACGATGGCGGACAGGTCCATGGCCCCGTGGTGCCGTGCGCGCGCCCCTTTGTCGAGCCGCCGCGAACCCGTCACAAACCGGCGTTAGGGCCCGGCACTTCTACGAAAGTACCGAAACGGACCGACATCAGCATCATGCGCGATAGGCTAAAGCGCGATGGGGACACCGCCCCGCCCGCCCCCGGATTCTGGACGCTGGCCGGCGTCGAGGGATGGGAGCGTTTTGCGATTCACGGCACGAAGTCGCTGCTGACCCTGTTCCTGCTGACCGATCTGCTGGCGCGCCCGGCCCTGCCGGTCGCGGGACTGGCGATGCTGCGTAGCGGTATCGAGGGGGTGACGGGGACGACGACCGATCTCGCCTTCGCCTCGCAGCTTTACGGCCTGTACGGCGCGCTGACCTATCTGGTGCTGCCGCTCGGCGGCTGGATCGCGGATCGCGGGCAGCGGCGGCGGCCGGCCATGTACGTCGGTGCCGCCCTGATGGCGGCGGGCATGGTCGCGCTCGCCAGCCGGCAGGGCGCGCTGATCGGCCTGGCGCTGATGATCGCCGGCATCGGCCTGCTCAAGGGCAATCTGGCGGCCGAGGTGGGGGCGCTGCGCGGACGACGGGTAAGCGAACGGCTGTTCGCCGCCTATCTGGCGTTCCTCAACGGCGGCGCGATGCTGGGGCCGCTGCTCGGCGGCTGGCTGGCGGCGCGCATGGGGTTCGCCACCGCCTTTGCCGCGATGGCGGGCAGCATGATCGTCGCGATGCTGTTGCTGCGCACCGCGCCGCGCGTCGCACCGGCCGCCTCGCCGGTCGGCGGAGATCGGCGGGTCGACTGGGCGCGCGTGATACCGGCGATCGTGGCGGTGACCCTGTGCTTCTGCGCCTATGAGCAGTTGAGCAACATCGTCCTGGTCTGGGCCAAGGCACGGGTCGAGCTAAGCGTGCACGGCTTCGCCATTCCGCCGAGCTGGCTGATCGCCGCCGACGGGCTGTTCACCATCATCCTGGCGCTCGCCGCCTATCGGCTCTGGCCCCGACTGGCCACGCGCGGGGCCGAGCCGTCGAGCGGGATCAAGCTGGCGCTGGGCGGGGTGGCGATCATGCTGGCTTACGGGGTCCTCGCGCTGCTGTCGGCGGGGGGATCTGCGGCTTCTGGACGGATCGGCCTTGGCGGACCACTGGCGGCGATCCTGCTGCTCGACATTGGCGTGGTGCTGGCCTGGCCGGCGGCATTGGCGATCGTCACGACCGCCGCCCCGCCCGCCCGGCGGGGGACGATGACCGGGCTATTCTATCTCCACGGCTTCGTCGCGCATCTGGCGGTCGGCCAGCTCGGCACCCTTTATCCGGGAATGAGCCAGCCTGGCTTCTGGATGATCCATGCCGCCCTCGCGCTAATGGGCGCCGCCGTCGCGCTCCTGATCCCACGCGGTCAGGCGATGACGACCTCCACCGCCGCCAGCGCCGCCGCATAATCGGGATCGAGCGCGGCGTCCGTCACCAGCATGTCGACCCCGTCCAGCGGCGCGACCTGCACCGTGCCGTGGCGGTCGAACTTACTCTGGTCCACCGCGATCAGCGTGCGGCGCGACCGGGCGATCATCATCCGGCACACCGCCGCCTCACCGACATGATAATCGGCGAAACCATGGTCGAGATTGACCGATTCGACCGACAGGATCGCCAGTGACGGCGTGAAGGCGGCGAGATAGTCGCGCGCGGTCGCGTCGAAACAGGCGCGATATTCGTAATCCAGCTCACCACCGGCCAGCAGCACGCGATTCTCGTTGCGCCCACCCAGCTCGGCCGCGACGCCCACAGCGTTGGTGATGACGGTCAGCCGCTGGTGATCGCGAAGCGCGCGCGCGACATAATGGCCGGTAGTGCTGGCGTCGATGTAGAGCGTCTGGCCATCGGCGACCAGCTCGGCGACCGCGCCCGCGATCCGCTGCTTGGCCTCGGCATGGCGTTGCAGGCGGGTGGCGAAGGACCCCTCGGCCTCCACCTTGGCCAGCCGCACCGCGCCGTGCGCGCGCACCACCGCGCCCGACGCCTCCAGCACGCGCAGCTCGCGGCGGATCGTCTCCTCCGACACCGAAAGCGCCTCGGCCAGATCGCCGATGCCGCGAAAATGCCCCTCGGCCAGAAGCGCCACGATCTCATGCTGGCGGCGCTGACGTTTCATCATGGTCTTCGGCTTCCTCTCGTCGGGGCATGCTAACCGCCCTCACATTTCGGTCAATCGGGTGGGTTATCCGGTCCGAATCGTCGCCTCCCCCACA
>NZ_JBNNOB010000056.1:0-21301 GCF_050274375.1 Sphingomonas sp. NPDC019816 | reverse complement strand
CTTCCTCCTCGAATTCCTTCGTGAAACGTCGCTGCTTCGTCATCGAGTTCGCCTTTCACCTCAAGGGAACTCTCCACTTTTCCGGGGCAAGTCCATTGATCCTCGGCTATGGGTGGAGGCAGGATATGTTGTGCAAGCCGCCGCATCGGCGATCGGCTGGAACAGCGATGTCGAAGCGGACGAATGCGAGATTTGGCTAACGCATCCTGATTGGGCACAAGCGGACGGCGATTCCAAGCATCCGCCTTTTTACGTCGAATTGGATGAGCGGGAGGAGCCCGGCCCCGATGCCGAATGGTCATGGCTCGCCTCATTCACCGGCGCTTGGCCCACCCGTGCCACCATGGGCCTTTTTATCGCAGACGACCGATTGAATCACGGCCCATGGAAAAAACGACTTCGCAACAATGACGCCATCGTGGATGCGCTGGTCGCCAAAGGCTTTCGTTACGACAGCGCAGGAGCCCGAATTTACATTCCATTCCTGATCGATGTCGAGGAGCTAGCGAAAGCCTTTGAGAATGACTCATTCGAGATTGCTTTGCAGCCGCTCGCCGCCGCCGTAGCGCTTTTGGAAAATGCCTATACCGAATTGGATAACCTTTTCCGCTTATCCATCGACTGATGCCATACGCACTTTATGACCGACTTGCCTTCAACAGCGTCGATCAGAAGAGTGTTGCTTGGCCAAGCTGCATTTGGCGTTCCATATAGGCAAACGAGACCAGATCGCACCTGAACAGGGGAGTTTGGATGGCAAGATCAACGGATTGCGAACTGTGGGCAAACAACATTTGGCAGTCGATCGACATCGATTTGGCACTTAAGATGCCACGTACTCGGCGCATGCGGTGCGGGGAGTGCGGTGGGCAAGTCCGAGCCCATTCAGTCGGCTCCACAGGCCAAGCGGCACACTTCGAGCATCATGAACGGCACACCGGCTGCTCGCGCGGCGATTGCTTCGATGGCCAACATCGTCCGCATCACCGTCCCCTGCGGTAGCTGCTCTGTAGGTCTGGCACAGGTCGCATTTTTGGTTTTTCCCACGCCAAAGCACCTTGGCTAGGCAACTGCCCATGGGACAGTTCACCCCAATCTGGGAAGCGGCTGGGAAAGGCCAAATCTCAAAGTTACATTTGACACAACGCATTCCAATCGCTGTGTTTTTGTTCCTACGTGATAAGCCTTCGTAATGCGGGGGTCACAGGTTCGAGTCCTGTAAGCGGCACCACTCCCGGTCAAAGATGGGCACCGCGCCCTCTTTGACGGGAAGTCCGACAGAAACGCCATTTTCCAAGCTCGACACGGGGCCCGAGATAACGACCTCGTGATCCGACACGCTGACGTTCGAGACGAACATTTTGAGGTAGGACGAACGGAGCGTGCTGTCGTCGCTTCGCATTTTCTTGCGAAGCATGTCGCCGAAACGGTCGATCGTTTGCTCGTCAATCCTGCGCTTGCCCTTCGCCAGTTGCGCTTCCAGCACATCGATCCGGCTTGATACCGCCGCCAGTGCCGCCCGGTTGGTCGCCATGCGGTCGACAAACGCCGGGTCTCTCGCGCTCATCGTCCCTTCTTCGATCAGGATCAGCAGATTACTGATCGCAGTGTTGAGCCGCGTCCGCTCCGAACGGCTTCGGGTAAGGTCCGCCTCACGTTCCGCCTGTCGACTTTGTGAGACATCGAGAACGCCAGCGAGCAATGTGCGCAACCGATCTCGCGCCAGCAACCTTGCCTCGATCGCATCCAGAACTAGGCTGTCCAGCTTTTCGCGCCGGATGCTCGGACAGGCGCAGGTGCCGCTACGGTTCACCCGGTCGTTGCAGACGTAGTAGGTATAGCGACCACCTTTCCCCGTGCGGATCGTCATGCCGCTCGAACAGCCGGGCATGCCGCAGCGGGCGACCCCGGTGAGTAGCGTGGTGCCGGCGGCGACATGCGGTGCCATCCGCCTGGGATTGCGCGTTGCCCGCATGGCGGCCACGCGATCGAACTGATCCCGAGCAATGATCGGGGGACAGGTGACCGCGATGGCGTCTTCCACGTCCGGGGTGATCCCATCGTCGTCGGCGGTACGATCGTGATAGACGCCGGTATAGACCTCGCGAGCCAGAATGCCGGCGACGTTGCTGTTGGCGAACCTCGCACCGCGGAGGGTTCGCCCTGCTTCGTTCAACTGTTTGACGATCCAGCGCCCGCCGCGTCCGATGTCGGCCCAATCGAAAATCTGGCGTACGATCGCCGCTTCGGCTTCGACGATCGCCAGCTTTCGCCGTTCCTTCTCGCCGTCCTGCCGGGCGACGTAGGTCTCGTAGCCGAACGACACCGGGCCGCCATTGTAGAAGCCTTGCCGCGCATTCTCCCTGCGGCTCTTCCGCGTGAGGATTGCCGCGTCTCGCGCCTGCTCCTCGTTCATCATCGCCGTGATCGTCCGGCCGATCCGCTGGCCACGGCCCTGACCGAAATCCTCGGTGATCGACCGAACCTCGACGCCTGCGTCGTCCAGCTTGCCCACCACGTCGAAGAACAAACGCATGTTTCTGGCCATACGGCTGAACATGAACATCAGGACCAGATCGACCGCATTCGCGCCCCCATCTCGCCGCCTCCCGCGAGGAAGTTCGTGTCCATGCTATTTCGGTGCGTCGTGCTCACGTCGGTATTCCGGCTCATCGCGCCCTTTCCAGGCCGTGTTTATCGTCTTGAGATGAAACGCAACTTCACTTTGCGGTTCCCCGCCAGCCGCGGCATCTTTCCAACTTGATCGAACAAAACCGCGGCGACACCATTGGCGTGCCGTATTTTTCGAGGATGAGCGGGCAGATGCCAGTCCGATTGGCCTATAGGTGTGCAATCGAGACAGTTTCTGGGAAAGCTCTCCGTTTCCCAATTCACCATCGTTTTCGGGAACGTCTCCTAACGGCCAAAGCGAGATCCTCAGGCTGACAAGTCGCCGATGGTGATGACTAAAACCGCTTGCTCAAGCTTTCGGTGCCGGTGCCCACTTGGGAGATTGATCTAGTGCCAGACCGCGCTAAGAACTCTTCGGCAAATGCCAATGGTGGCCTAAATCGAAAGAGTTGGCTTCTTGCTGCTGGAGCAGGAGCGATCACTACTGCAATTATATCGAGACGAGCGCGCAAGATGGCTCCCGTTGCCCCGGAGTTGCGTTCCCCACTTCTCTATGCGCCCTTAAATATCAACGCGGTAACCGCCCGCTGTTGAAGCGGTTATCGGCAGCGCGAACGAACGACGCTACTGGCATCCAGGTCACCACTCATCATGTACCCCGCAGTGCTGGAGAGCCTGCAACGCCGCTTCTGGTTTGCGAACGTATTAGGTCATCGGGCGTACGCCCGGTGCTGTTCTGGATGCATGGGGGCGGATACGTGCTGGGCAGGCCGCAGCAGGACATGATGCGGTGGAGCGACGCGGAACGTTCCAACTGCGTGGTCGGTGCCTGGTGCTCTCGGCTGAAGGATCGGACTATGCGCCCGTGTTCACCAACCATGCAGCGGAGCGCATTGCGCTCGGCGATGAGCGCGGGGGGCGTACGCCCCATGTCTGGTCCCTTTCGGGTGAACCTATGCCGCCCACTGCTGGCGAGGAACGGAGGCAAGCGGGCTCATGCGGCAACCCATTTTTCGTAGTGCTGGGATTGAGCGATCCAAGGTAGGAGTTGGTCGTGGGCTCCGTTACATGCGGCCCACGTCGATCACATGAGCCATTCCCGATATCCGCGATCGAGATTTGGGAAAGCTATGGCTTAATCGGGACCAGATAGGCGTCGGTTGCGTCAGCAAAGATTACCCGAAGACCTCCATGCTGAAGTGACCAGCTCTCTGCCGTATCCATGAGCTGCCAGAACCGACCGGCCAACCTGACCGCCGATGTGTTTCCACACCCGACTGTCGTAACTATGCCGGCTCCAGTACCATCTGCATCGATTGTCCCGCGCGATCCGCGTGGCAAGCGCGTCCACCGAAGTTTGCTCGGACCGACCGTGTTACAGGCCAACGTCCCGGTTACTGCGCCATCGGGACCAAGTCGTAGCGTCGCGATCCGCTCGCCCGATAGCGTTTCACCTTGCAGTGTCCGCAAAGTCCAAACCTGATCCACGAGATCGGGTTGAGATATGCCGGTGGCGTCTGGAACGGGCGCGCAGCCGCTCAGGGTGGCTGCCACTAGCATCGACACACGCCTCATGATGCTGTCCTCAATCATCCTCTCCTGAATACCATGACGTGCCGATGCGACCGATTATCGACGGACGTGTTGGTACGCGCTTCCCAAATGCAAACGGCCAACGAGACGGCCGGGGCCGTTCCCATTAGGATCGAATTTTGGGAAAGCCCGGGCCTGCACAGCCAACTCAAACGATCGTGCCGAACTCCATGCTAACGGGCTCAATCATGGAGAGAAAATGCTCACAATCCGCGTTGCCGATCCAACCAGCGCAGATCGCTTCGGCGTGATCCTGGTCACTGGCAAAGGCCAGATCGATGAACGTGCCATCCTGTAGCTTCACAAGATGCTGGCGCCGCCACCCTGGCTGGTGCGTCAGATGACGGGACACCATCGCCGCATAGGCAACTCGCATCGAGCTCTCCTCGGTGCCGGGCTTCAGTCTGAGACCAAGCTCGATGCCACTCCCCGCCGGGACCGGCTGCGGGTCGAATGATGCCGCGAAGTAGTGGGCCATGCTCGTAACCGTCGCTACCGAACCGCGAAAGTCGGCGAATTCAGCATCGTTCGCAACCATTTGCGCGGCGACGCGTGCGCTATGATGATCGGTCCAGGCGACTAGATCGACCCGCTCGTTTGCGTCGTTCATACCTTTGAACGGCGTCCAGGCGATGAAACCGGGTTGGCTGGTGAGCAGCGCCCTTGCATCCTCGCGAACCATGTCCGCCTGGTCCGTATCCTTGGTCCTGTAAGTGACGATCTCATAGCAAATGGCGGTCATGATGATTCCCGACGGTGACGTTCGTGGGACCGCGAGGTACACGCCGTCCCTGACAGTTTTCGTCAGGATAGAACGACAGCTTTCTCATACGCTCGTTACGGCTTTTCGCGCTCCTCGATCACCTCCGCGGGCGGACGGTTCCGATCTCGGCGGATGCGCTCGCCCAGATGCTCGGCGTGTCGGTGCGGACAATCTATCGCGACATGGTGACGTTGCAGGCCATGGGTGCGCCGGTCCGCGGAGAAGCAGGCGTCGGATACCAGCTCGAACGGGGCTATTTTCTGCCGCCGCTGCATCTGGATCATGACGAAATGGATGCGGTCATGCTGGGGATGCGGCTGATCGCGGCGAGAAGCGACGAACCGCTGGCTGCCGCCGCGCGGCGCGCCTCGGCGAAGTTTGCCGCATCGATGGAACCCAACCGGCAGGCAACCTACTCAAACCTGCCACTACGGGCGGTGTCTAAGGAGACAGCGGAAAGCGAGGGTGCCAAGGCCCATCTGAGCCTATTGCGCGATGCCATACGCCAGCGCTTGATCCTCCGCATCACCTATACGGACCTTTCAGGTAACGAGAGCGAGCGGACGATACGGCCGCTCGGGCTGACCCTGTTTGATTCAGCTTGGCTTCTTACTGGTTGGTGCGAAACCCGGGACGATTTTCGCAATTTCCGAGCCGACCGGATTGCTATCATCAGCACCACCGGCATCACCTTCCGGCATGAAAAGGGACGGCGCTTCGAGGACTATCTGAAGACGCTATGACGGCCCAAACCCGCCAGAACCCGCTTGTCGTTTGGGAACCGCCAGCGAGACGGACGGGGCTTTCCCATTGGGATCTGGGAACGGGAACTTCCACGTACTCTCAAATGCCCATGGCCGCATGGAAGATGGGAATGCAATGTTCCATCCAGATCAATGCTGGACGGACCGGCATATCGCGTCGATCCGTGACATCACGCAGTTCGGCGTTCCTCGGAACCGTGCCTGCTACGAGGGCAGAAAAAGCGTTTGCGGCAAACCGACAAAGGCCGCCTCAATTCGCGCCGGTGGAACCTAGATGTTCGATCGGCCACCGCGCCAGGATCGCGCTGGTCACGCCGTTGGTCCAGCCGAAGCCGTCTTGCACCGGATATTCGCCTCCCCCGCCCGGCGTGCGCTCATCGACATTATACTTCTCCAGCATCTTGCCGGTATCGGAATAGGCGGTGGTAACGGTATCGACCCACCGCTGCGCGATCTGACGCGCCAGCGGTTCATGGCCGGTCGATGCCAGCCCTTCGATCGCGATCCATTGCAGCGGTGCCCAGCCATTGGGCTCGTCCCATTGCTGCCCGGTCCTGAGCGTCGTGGTGCGCAGACCACCCGTCGCAAGCAGCTTGGCCTGCGTCGTCCGCGCCACCGCATCGGCCTGCGCGGGCGAGGCCAGTCCGACGAACAGCGGCTGAAGCGTGGCCGCGCTGATGACCGGCGTGGGGGCGCGGTTCGATAGATCCCAGTCGGCATAGCGCGCCTGCGACGCCTGCCAGAGATAGCGGTCGATCGCGCCCTTGCGCCGCGCGGCCAGCGCGGTGAAGTCGCGCGTGCAGGCGGCATCGCGTGCCGCTTCGCAGCGCGTTGCGATCCGCCGCTCCATCGCCCAGATCAGGCTGTTGAGATCGATCGGCACGATGTCGGTGGTGTGGATCGTCGCCAGCGATCGCGGATCGCGCAGCCAGCGCGACGAAAAGTCCCAGCCGCTCTCCGCCCCGGCGCGCAGGTCGCGATAGACCTCGGCCGCCGGGCGATCCGGCGCCCTGGCGGCAACCGCGACATCCTCGGCATAGCTTTCGTCGCGAGGCGTGTCCTTGTCGTCATAATAACGGTTGAGCAGGCTGCCATCGGGCATCCGCACGACGCGCTGGCATGCGCCTGTCCCGGCCACACAGTCTCGCCCGCGCATCCAGAAATCATATTCGGTACGCAGCGCCTTGAGTCGTCGCGCCGCGACCGCCGGGTCGCGGTTGGTGGAAAGGTCGAGCATCAGCGCGTAATAAGGCGGCTGCGACCGGCTGAGATAATAGGTGCGCGTGCCATTGGGGATATGGCCATAGCGCTCGATCAGGGCGGTGAAATCATCGATCATGTCCTCGATCAGCTGCTGCTGGCCATCGGCCTTCAGCCCCAACATCGTGAAATAGCTGTCCCAGTAATAGATCTCCTGGAAGCGTCCGCCGGGCACGACATAGGGACGCGGTAGCGGCAGCGCGGAACTGCCGGGCTGCGCCGCCAGTGGCGGGCGGGTGAGCTGCGGCCACAGCCCTCGAACATGCGCGCGGATGTCGCCGCGATCGTTCTCACCCCGAACGACGAAGTTGGCGAGTACGAAGGCCTTCAGCGCCGGTCCTTCCGGTTTCTCCCGTGCATAGTCGGCCAGGATGGCGGCGGGATCGCGCTTGGCCACGGCATCGGCGAAGGTCTTGCCATCGGCGAAGATGTGCTGGGTCTGCACCGCCGCGAATAGCGGGCCGTAAAGGCTCGCCGGGCTCTGCTCCGCTCCGAAAGCGGGGCTGGCCAGCAGCAGCAGGGTGGCGGCGAACTTCGTCAAGCTGCGCATGTCGGTCTCTTTGAAAATGTCGGCCGGAGAAATCATTCCTCCGGCCGAAAGGTTTTTTTTAGAAACGGAAGCCCGCCGCGAAGCGGACCGACCGGCCGACGATCGGCCGCGCCAGGATCACCCCGCTGCCCTGCGATCCGATCGTCCGGGGGTTGCCCTCGGTCAAACCGATCACGTTGGTCAGATTATCGCCCAGCACGGAGAACTGGACCTGGCGGTTGAGGTCGAAGGTTACACCCGCATCCAGCTTGTAGTAATGCGGCAGGAGCTGCTGGTTCTGCACGTCGGAGAAACGATCCCCGACATAGCCGAGCGTCGCGAACACCGCCGCCTTCGTCTCGCCGCCGAACTCCAGATTATAGGCGGGGGTGACGCGCCATTGCCATTTCGGCTGGCGCTGGACGACGTTGCCGGTCAGGTCGGTACGCCCGTTGTCGGTGAAGAAGTCCTCGTACTTGGCGTCCAGATAGGTCGCCGACCCGCCGATCGAGAAGCCCGCGAACGGCCGGAGCTGACCTTCCAGTTCAACCCCGGTCGCCTTCGCGCCGCCGATCGACGCGATGGGCGCGCCGCTGGTGATGTTCGTGCTAGCCAAACCCTCGAAGCGGTTGTGGAACACGGTCGCATACAGGTTGGCCATGCCGGTCGTGATCTTGACCCCGCCCTCATACCCATTGACCTGCGGCGCGATATCGATCCCGTCGCGCAGATTGTCGAAGAAGGGGAAGCTGTTGCCGCGGCTGTAGCGGGCGAACAGGCCGATCTGGTTCGTCACGTCGTAATTGGCGCCCGCCGTCCACGACCAGGCACCGCCACGATAGCGGATCGTGCGGAACGTGCCGTTCAGCTGCGCCTCGCTGTTGTCGTACAGCGTCAACGGATTGCCATCGAGCCCACCCGCCGGCGACGCACCCGCCAAATTTTCCAACGTGCCGTCGACCGAATGATGCTGATAGCGGATGCCGCCGTCTATCCGTAGCTGATCGGTTACCTGGAACTCGTCAACGGCGTAGCCCGCAATGTCATCGCTCTTGTAATCCGCATTGACCTTGAAGAACGATCCGCTGGAAAAGCCGTCGCGGGTGACGATCGCGCCGTTGGTCAGCGTCATGTTCAGCCGGCGCGCATTGGGCTCGGCGGTCAGCAGCAGCGAATTGCCCAGGTTCCAGACGTCGCGCGACGTGGAATGTGCGTAATAGACCCCGCCAGTCAGTGTGTTGCGCCCCGACTTCCAGGCCAGTGCGGCATCGTTGACGAAGGCACTGATCCGCTTCTGAACGGTCCACATGCCCGCTTCGACCACCGCCTGATTGGGCGACACGGCAGCCCCGCCGGTTACGAAGTTCAGGGTGCGGATCGTACCACCCTTCGCCTGGGCATAGGCAGTGGCGGACACCGGTGCGCCGACCGGCACCAGCCCGGTGGTGTCGGCATCGCCTTTCAGCCAGCTCGCCCGATCGCGGAACGACACGCCCCCGCCGAAATCATAGTCGAAATTGCCGCCGATATTGCCGATCCGCGCGCCGCGGCCATTGGCCAGATCGACGCGGGAGCCGTCGTTGCGGATACCGAAGCGATTGTCATTCCCGGCCAGCGTGCCGGTACCCGCGTCGAAATTGCCATATTGGCTGATCTTGCTGCCGTCCTGCACGATCGGGATCGGCAGCAGCCACTGGCCACGGTCGTCCAGATAGCGGCCGAACACCAGGATCGAGCCGCTGTCGAAGTCGTGGCGGATATTGGCGGTCAGCTGTCCGCCCCGCTCGGCCTGGAATTGCGGATCGCGGATGCCGCGCGCGACCGAGTAATAGCCGCCGACCATATAGGTCGTCCGGCTGTCGATCGGGCCGGAGACGTAGGTATCGGCGCGAAATTCGCCGAAATCGGTACCCGACAGCTTGAGAAGGCCCTCCGGCTTCTGCTTGCCCTCGCGCTGCACCAGATTGACCGTCAGGCCCGGCTGGCCGTTCGAGAACAGGGCGCCGGTGCCACCGCGAACCGCCTCGACGCGCTGCACCGTCTCATCGATGCGGATCAGCTGCGTATTTTCGAGGAAGGACAGGGTGGGCGGTGGAAAGAAGGGCACGCCTTCGGTCTGGAAGGTGACGAATTCGGCATCGCCGCCCGACGGATAGCCGCGCACGAAGATGTTCGCGCCGGTCTTGCCGCCCGACGACTCGGTGCTGACGCCGGGTACCGCGCGCAGTACTTCGGCGGTGCTGGCCGTGCCCAGCCGCTGTGCCAGGCTGCTGTTGATGGTCGTAACGGCATAGGCCGCGTCCTGGCGTCGGGTGCCGCCGCCAGCGGTGCCGACGACAATGATGTCCGGCTGGTTTTGTCCTTCATCCGCGGTTGCCGTGACAGGTGCCGTGGTTTGCGTAGCAGCCTGCATCGCCACGGGGGCAGCGGCCGTTGTTGCAGCATGTTCACCCGCAACGACGACATAGGCCCCACCCGATGTCAGGCGATATCGCAGGCCGGTACGCTTCAGCAGGGTCGACAGCGCTCCCTCGATCGTCATGCGGCCGCTGACCGGCTGCACCTTCTTGCCACGGACCAGATCGGGCGCGAACAGAATCTGCTGGCCGCTCTGCCGTGACAGCGACAGCAGCGCGCTGCCCAAATCCTGCCGCTCGATATGCACGCCGACCGCTGCCTGCGCCGATGCACCGAACGACGTGCCTGCCATGCCCAGCGCCAATGTCGTCAGCACGACGCCGCGCAGCAGAGCCGACTTTCCCTTTTTCATGCAATCCACCCCTTTGATCGTTGACCCTCCAGCGAGGTCAATCAGGGGCTAAAGACGCACGCGATCCGAAAGCCCGAACCATGCCCGTCAAAAAAATTTACGATCGATAGGAAATACGGATCGCGCCCGTTTCGCTGCGGCTGACAGTGACGGGGAAGCCGGACTGCAACGCACTGAGAAACGGTTCGATTTCCCCCGTCCGAAACGAACCGCTGATCCGCAGGGCGGCTGCGCGGGGATCGACGACGGTGATCGGGCGATCGGTATAGCGGTTCATCTCGGCAGTCGCGCTGGCCAGGGATTGGTCGGCGAACACCAGCCGCCCCTCGCTCCAGCTGGCCAGCATTCCCGCTTCACCCGGTACATGCCGGATGCTCACGCCCGCTGGTGTCGCGGTCAGAATATCGTCCACCACCATCGCCCGTCCCAGATCGCGGGGCCGCGCGGCGGGCGCCACCGTCACGCGTCCCTCGATCAACGCCACACGGGTCGTGCCGGGTTGAACCCGAACGTCAAACGCGGTGCCGTGTGCCGTCACCGCCTGCCCGCCACCCACCACGACGAAGGGGCGGGACTGGTGCTTGGCTACTTCGAACAAGGCCTGTCCCCGGTCGAGGATCAAGCGCCGTTCAGTCGGCGTATAGGCCAGATGAACCTGGCTGGCGGTATTCAGGGTCAGCCGCGAGCCATCGGGCAGAGTGACAGCGAGCCGCTGGCCGACATCCGTCCGGTACACCGGTTGGGCGGCGATCGTCGATCCCGCCGTCCGGTCGGACCGCACGGTCCATAGGACCGGTACGGCAAGGACGGCGCATGCCGCTGCGGCCATCGCCCAGAACCTGTGTCGTGCGCGATAGGACTGGTCCCGAACGGCACGTGCCACCGCCGCATGACGTAGCGCCAGCAGATCGGGATGGTCGGCCAATGCGACGGCGCTCAACCGGGCGGCATCGGCCGCGCGCCAGGCCGCCGCATTGGCGGGGTCGGCACGCCAGGCCTCGAAACGGGCGCTGGTATCCGCATCGGCCGAGTCCAGTCGGTCCACCCATTCGGCCGCTGCCAGCATCCGGGGATCAGACATGACCCTGCTCTTCCAGACGCACGGTGATATGGGCGAGCGCTCGGGCCTGATGTTTTTCGGCTGCCCGCGTGGAGATGCCGAGCGACCGTGCCACGTCGTTCATCTTCCAGCCTTCCAATATCCTCAGCACGAACACGTCCCGGGTCCTTTCGGGAATCTCGGCCAACGCTTGTCGGATGCAGTCGACGGCCTGCTTTCCTTCTAAGACGCGGTCAGGGGGAAACTCCGAACCTTCCTCCATCGATTCTTCGAAAAAAACCGCTCGCTGCTCCGTTCCTGCCCGGTCGCGCCGGGCGCGATCGCGTAACACATTGGCCGCCGTCACAAAAATGAAGCTGTCGCGCTCGCGTATGTCTGCTGGATCGTTCATGCGGCTCAGCCGCAGGAATACCTCCTGCACTAGATCGGGCACGTCTTGGGAGACAGCCACGCGACGCTGAAAATAGCGAGTCAGCGGGCGGCTATAGGAGGTGACCAGATCCCGAAGGACAGATACCCGGCCTGGGTCACGTTGAGAAGAAGAGGCCGTATCGTTCACCGCTCGGCAACATGGCCGAACCACACCTTGGGTCAAGGTCGTTTGCTGGATGCTCCGTGCCGATAAAGAACGAAGCTGTCGCTGTCGCGCTTTCCGATCATCGGAGATGGGCAGGACGTTTCTCCACGGCGGGCGGGCCGGTGCGTTCTCAATTGGGAATGACGATCGGTACGCCCCAACCCGTCTCGTATGGGATCGATTCCGAGAACGCCTCAGGCATCTCGCTAGCTGTTCTCAATAGGGAACGTCCCAGCAGCATGCCTCTTACCATGTAACGCATAGGTTACTAAGTAGCCTATGCGTTACATGGAGGGTGATATGTCGCGTCAAACCGTTGAGTCTTTTGCCGATCGGAGAGGCCGGAACGTGCTGCTCATTGCCATCGCGGCAATCGGCTTCACCGCATTTGCAGTTACCCGTCCCGAGGCGAACACATCGCCACGACCGTTTCTCATGATGGCGGTGTTCCTGATCGCGTGCCTGGTCTGGACATTCGGGATACCCCGCCTGCTGCGGTGGACCAAGCGCGAGCAGTCGATGCTGAACGATGAACTGGTGCGGCTCAACCAGCATCGTGCCGCCCGAGCGGGTTTCAGCATTGCTCTGATCGGTCTCGGCATTACGGCGCTCCAACCACCGGTGGCTGGTATCGCTGCACCTACGATCGCCATCATCGCCCTCGCCACTGCCATCATCGGAGCGGCGTTGACGTTCGCGGGTTTCGAATATGCCGGAAAGTGAGCTGACGCCGAACCTGCGCGATCACCGAACGCGCGCAGGGCTGACGCAGCAGCAATTGGCCGATCACGTCGGTGTGACCCGCAAGACGATTAACACGATCGAGAACGGCGTCTTCGTACCCTCGACGACCCTCTCGCTGAAACTTGCACGCCATCTCGAAACCACCGTCGAGGAGCTATTCTCACTTTCCGCTTAGCCTCTCTCAGAGCCTTTTGACGGGATATCGGGAAGGTTCGGGCTTTCTCGATATTCGATCCCAAGGGGAACGCCTCGGCTGCTTGCGTTGCTAACATCCCTGCCAGGCTGGCACCCGGCGGGGATTGTCTGGCCTATCGGGTGCTTCAATGGCCATTCTGACCGCTAAGCCGGCTAGGGCGGTGTCCATCACCTAACGATGGACCAGCGCGAAGCTAAGACGTTGCGTGAGTGACACAGCGATCCGGGCCGCCGAGATTGCGATCATCACGTTGACGAAAACGCTGATGACGATCTGCACTGTCCTGAGAACCAGAGCCTGCCCCAAGATGATGCCGTTCGCCGGACTGATGAATTGCGGCAGCGGCGGCAGGTAAATGACTGCGGTATTTGGGTTCAGCAGCTTGGTAAGCTGATATCTTCTGAATGTATCACTCCCAATTCTCGCCGTTCCCCCACGTCTGTCCGCTTGAGGTATCAACCGTTTCGGGGTCCTGCAGCAAAGGACCATAGAATGGGTGAGTTTTCAATTCAGCGGCTTCCGCCGGCTCCGTTTCGGCTTCAACGCTGTCTCGCATCAGCTCGTAGCGATGATCCTCAGCGGTAGCTTTACGGCTACCTTCCAGTTCACTCGACCACTCCAATTCCCGATGCTCGATAGCTTGCCAATTTTCAGAAACGAGATGGCGCTCAATGGCGGCACATGCCTTCTCCTTGTCGGCAGCGGCGACATACACTCCACTTGTATGAAACCTGTTTCCGATAAGGGCTTTGAAAACTTTCATATTTTACCTCGAGTTTCAAAACACCCTCCGTGCAGTAAAAATTGTATGATACCAGCAGCCGCCTCACATTTCAGTCGAGCTCGTCCTGGTCTGGCGGCGATGCGCCAAAGCAGGGTGCAAAAGACGGTGCCAAATCTGTCATGCTGGGGTCCGCTCGCAGGGGAGCGTCGCGAGAGCGTATTACTATGAACGCTCAGCAAAACGGCGCGGTCGTTCAAAGCCGCCTGATTTCCTTTTATTCGTCTATCAGCTCAGAAGAGACGCATCATTTCAGATCAGCCCCTTGGCACCAAAATTTCCCAGCAATCTGAGTGCCCAGTTTCGTCCGATTGGGTGCACCATTCTCTTTATAGCACCTCCACAAGGCCACGGCCGCGGACTAGGCAGGAGAGCCTTTCCGCTGGCTTTCGCATGGGTCCTGTTTGGGACGCTTTCGCGGAAGCTGGCAGCGCCCCCCAGATGCAGACGCTCATAGTCGCTTGTCCGCTTCCCAAAAGCGGGAGTTCGTTCAAGCGCCGCGACGCGCAATAGAGTAGCTTGCCGACTGCCATTTACGTCGTCGCCTCGGATCGGTGTCGCGGGACCGAAATTTTTTCAGCAACCCAAGTAACTGGCTTCGTCCGATCGGCTGCACCATGTCCCGCCATGGTTCAAATGCCGGGCGGCGGCCAAAGGACGGCCGCCGGGGCGCGGCGTGTCGGCGCGGCAATATCTCCCCGCGATCAACGCCTCATCGCGCCATCGCCTTTAGGTTGCGGGATATGTCGCCTTGTGACAGTCGCTCGGGATGCGCCGCGATCGGGTTGCGTCGCACCGCCACGATCACTTCGCCATCGCCTTGCGGATAGCGGCGCCGCACGACTCGGAAGTCGCCGCTCGCCACCGCATGGCGAAGGATGCCACTGTGCGGATAGGCATCGCGGGTGCGGTCGCGGACGACCACCGCCCCCGCCACACCGATGCCATCGAGGATCGCCATCGCCTCGCCCGGCGTCCGTGCGATCAGGTGATAGCCGCGTCCCATGAAATCGCTGCCCGACAGCCACTGCGACGCGCGCGCGGTCCATAGCGCGTGCCGACCGCGATCCTGATAGGCGGCCTCCGCGATGATCGCGCCCTCGCCACCCGCACGGCCATCCACCATCCATATGCCCGGAGCCGTCCGCATCGTCGCAACGATCGCGGGCGCGCCCATGTCACGCTTGGGGGCCAGGTGGACCAGCGCGGTCAGGGGCGCGATCAGCGCAGCCAGCCCCACCATCACGGCCGCCGCCCGCCCCATGCCGCCGCGCCGCCATAGCAACAGGAGCGCCGTCGCGATCAACATCATGGCCCAGGGGGTGGCGGGCAGGATGTAGCGCGGATCGAGTGCGACCGGGATCAGCGACTGGAAGGCCAGCGTCGCGACGATCACCGCGATCCCCAGCCGCACGACCGGCAGGGCGCGCGCGTCACGCCAGCCCATCATGGCCCCCACCACCATCGCCACGGTACCGATCCATCCCAGATCGGCGACCAGCGCGGCGACATTGGTCGACAGCGCCAACCAGGCATAGGCGGGTCCGGGCGCGTAATTGAACCCCCCCGCCGAGATGCGGAACGACACGGCGTACCAAGGCGCGACCACCAGCAGCGTCGCCACCGCCACGCTCCACAAGCGATGATCGCGCAGGATCGCCCAGCGCCGGGCGAGCGCGATCTCGATCGCGGGCACCAGCGCGATCAGCGCGCCATTGCCCTTCACCAGCGGCGCGAAGGCGGCCAGCACCCCGAACAGCGCGAACCGCCCCCACCCCGGCGCTTCGGCGGCCCGCAGCCAGGCGATCGCGCCCAGCCCGACGACCAGCGCGACCGGTTGATCGAGCAGGAAGGCGCGCGCGCTGTCCCCGACCAGAGGCAGCGTCAACATTGCCAACGCCGCCGCCAGCCCGAACCGGGGTGCGCCGACCCTGTTCAAGCCCCAGAACACCAGGAGCGCGGGCAGCCCGGCAAGAAAGGCGCTGCCGATCGCCGCCGCGAAGGGCGACGGCCAGGTCAGCGCAAAGAGCGGCGCCAGCAGCGCATACCAGCCCGGCGGCCAGTGCCCGATCGAAAGCTTGGGGAAATGCACATAATAGTCGCGCGCGAACGTCATCGGGCTGGGCAGACCGGCGCGCAGCCAGTCGGCAAGGAACAGTGTGTTGACATAATGGGCCGATTCGTCCGGCCCCAGGAAGCTGGCCGTGACCCCGCCCATCACCCAGGCCAAGGCCAGCGACGCCAGCCCCAACAGCATGGCCGCTCCGACATATCGCATCGCGCGCGTTCGATCCCCCATCACCATATGGGCGATAGAGCGATCGGCACCGGTGATATAGGAAAATCTGGATGCCCCGTGAGGATTCGAACCTCAATTAACGGAGTCAGAGTCCGTGGTCTTACCTTTAGACGACGGGGCATCGGACAGGGGCGTGCCTCTAGGCGGGTCGTCGGGGCTTGTCAACAGACTTTGCGCGGTTCGTGCCGCCTCGCGTCTTGTCGCATGGGTAACGACTCGCTACCTTGGTGTTCAAGCACCGGCGGACGCTCATGTCCGTGACGGATAGAACAGAATAAGCGAGATACGGCGATGGGGGATGTTCCCACCCGAAGGCCGTACCGGCAGGCCAAGCCCCCTGCCCGTTCGGCACCGCCCCGGCCCCAGCGTGGCCGCTGGTCGGATGCGCAGGCCTATGCCGCGCTCGACCTGGGCACCAACAATTGCCGCCTGCTGATCGCGCGGCCGCAGGGTGGCGGCTTTGCGGTGGTCGATGCGTTTTCGCGGATCGTGCGGCTGGGTGAAGGACTGGCGACGACCGGCCGGCTGTCCGATGCCGCCATTGATCGCACCATCGCCGCCCTGCGGGTCTGCGCCGACAAGCTGAAGCGTCGCAACGTCACCCTGTCGCGCGCGGTCGCGACCGAGGCGTGTCGCCGCGCCGCCAACGGCCCCGCCTTCATCGCGCGCGCGCTGGCCGAGACCGGCATCCATCTCGACATCATCTCCGCCGAGGAAGAGGCGCGGCTGGCCGTGCTCGGCTGCCATGCGCTGATCGAGCCGGGCGAGGACCCCGCGCTGATCTTCGACATCGGCGGCGGATCGACCGAACTGGTGCTGGTCGACACGCGCGGACCCAACCCACGCATCCTCGACTGGCATTCGGCGCCCTGGGGCGTCGTGTCGTTGACCGAAAGCGCCGGCGGCGGCGAGGGCGAGGCGGGGCGGCTGGAGGCCTATGCTCGGATGCGCGGCATCGTCGCCGACAGCGTCGCGCCCTTCGCCGCGCGGCTGCCCACCGATTTGCGGCGTCCGCGCCTGCTGGGCACCAGCGGGACGGTGACGACGCTGGGCAGCGTCCATCTGGGCCTCAGCCATTATGACCGCGCCGCCGTCGACGGGCTGATCGTGCCGACGGCCGCGATGCGCGCGATCAGCGCCGACCTGTCGAAGAAGAGCCTGGCCGCGCGCGGCAAGGTGGCGTGCATAGGCCCCGAACGCGCCGATCTGGTGGTGGCGGGCTGCGCCATCCTGGAGACGATATTGGACCTCTGGCCCGCCGAGCGGCTAGGGATCGCCGACCGTGGGATTCGCGAGGGAATCCTGCGCCGATTGATGGGAATCGCCAGACCGTGAGCAGAGGCAATGCAGGGCTGCACCAACGCGTGCGCACCGCCCGGAAGCGCACCGCCCAATCGACCCGATGGCTGGAGCGTCAGCTGAACGATCCCTATGTCCGCCGCGCGAAGGCGGAAGGGTATCGCAGCCGCGCCGCCTACAAGCTGATCGAGCTGGACGAACGGTTCGGATTCCTGCGCGGCAAGAAGCGGGTCATCGACCTGGGGCTGGCGCCGGGCGGCTGGAGCCAAGTGGTCCGGCGCAAGGTCCCCAATGCCAGCGTGGTCGGCATCGACCTGTTGCCGGTCGACCCCATCGACGGCGTAACCATCTTCGAGATGGACTTCATGGACGATGCCGCGCCGGGCACGCTGATGGAGGCGCTGGGCGGCGCGCCCGATCTGGTCATGTCGGACATGGCGGCGAACACCGTCGGCCACCCGCAGACCGACGCGCTGCGCACCATGGCGCTGGTCGAGACGGCCTTCGCCTTCGCCTGCGACGTGCTGTCGCCCGGCGGGGTGTTCGTGTCGAAGGTGTTCGCAGGCGGCGCCGATTCGCAACTGGTCGCCGAGATGAAGCGCCACTTCGCCACCGTGAAGCACGCCAAGCCGCCGTCCAGCCGCAAGGGCTCGGTGGAATGGTTCGTCGTCGCGCAGGGGTTCAAGGGACGCAAGCCGGCGCTGGTGGGGGACGATTCGGAGGAGTGAGGGGGGAGCGGCGGGGTCCGCTTTCGCCCAGTTGCGGACATCGTAGAACGCGATACGATCCGGTAATGAACGAAGCGAACGTGGCTGGCATACTCCTGGCATTGATCTCAGCCGTTGTGCTCGGGATCGGGTTCGCAACAGGAGCGATGCCGATCAACTACAAGGCCCTTGATACGAGCCGAGACAAGTCTCCCGCCATATTCTGGGGGTTCTCAGCCTTTTGGGCGATCCTTAGCTTGTTGGGGATCGCAATTGCCCTTCAGCATTTTGGCGAATGACCGCTTTCCACCAAAAGTGGACATTTGGTTCATCCCACCCCCCGTTCAGCCTGAGCGAAGTCGAAGGCCACGGGATAGCGCCCGCGGCATAGGTTCGGGGCGTGCACTTCGACTTCGCTCAGTGCGAACGGAGGCTAGGGGCGATGCGAACGGGGGAGGGTCCCCCCTCACAACAACGCGTTCACCGCCTCCATGAAGCGCATCAGGCTGATCGGTTTGGAGACATAGGCGTCCGCCCCCGCCGCGCGGATGCGATCCTCGTCCTCGCGACCGGCATAGGCGGTGACCGCCATCACCGGGATACGGCGCAGTTCCTCGTCGGCCTTCAGCTCCAGGATCAGCTCATAGCCGGTGACATACGGCATCTGGATGTCCATGATGATCAGGTCGGGCTCGAACACGCGCGCGCAGGCGACCGCCTCGCGTCCGTCGCGCACCGGCTCGGCGATGAAGCCGTGCGCGCGCAAAAGATCGCAGAAGAGTTTCAGATTGAGTTCGTTGTCCTCGACAACGAGCACCTTTCTTGCCACGCCCGCTCCACCAGTCACCAGGGACGACGATAGGCAATGCCCGCACCGGATACAATCGAGCGCGCCATGAACCTGGCGCTTCAGGCGCTGGTCTGGACGCTGGAAAGCCCGGCGCGGGCCGAACGCCTGCTGGCGCTGACCGGCCTGTCCCCCGTCGAGCTGCGCGCGGGGGCGGGCGAGCCGGGTGTGCTGGCGGCGATCCTGACCTTTCTGGAGGCGCACGAGGCCGATCTGGTCGCCTGTGCCGACGCGCTGGACGAACGACCCGAGGCGCTGGTCGCCGCCCGCCGGGTGTTGGAGGACGCATGAAGCCGCTGCTGATCTGTGATTGTGACGAAGTGCTGGTCCATATGGTGCGGCATTTCCGCAGCTGGCTGGACGAGGCGCATGACATGGACTTCGCGCTCGACACCCATGACTTCTTCGGATCGATGACCCGGCGCGACGGCGGCCGGGCGCCCAGCCAGGCCGAGGCTTGGGAGTTGCTGCACGGCTTCTTCCCCGGCCAGATGGAGCGCCAGACGCTGGTGCCCCATGCCGCCGAGGCGCTGGCGGCACTGGCTGCCCAGGCCGACATCGTCATCCTGACCAATCTGATCGAGGAGTGCCGGACCCCGCGCATCGAACAGCTTGCGCGCTTCGGCATCCACCATCACGTCCAGTGCAATACGGGGGGCAAGGGCGCGCCGGTGGCGAAGCTCGTCGCCGAGCATGGCGATCCCGTCACCGTCTTCGTCGACGATCTGGCGCAGCATCACGCCTCGGTCGCCGAACATGCCCCGCAGGTCCACCGGCTGCACATGGTGTCCGAGCCCGAAATGGCGCCGCATGTCGCCCCCGCCCCGCACGCCCATGCGCGCATCGACGACTGGCGACAGGCCGAGACGTGGATCGCGGCGCGTTTCGCCGAAGGTCGTCCCGCCACGGCTTGACCGGCGGGGTGGCGCCGCGCCATGTCTCGTCCCATGACCACGCATATCGATCGCGCGCTCGAGCAGCTCGGCCTCACCCTGCCCGAGGCTGCCGCCCCCGTCGCCGCCTATGTCCCCGTCGTCGAGGCGGGTGGGCTCCTTCACATTTCGGGCCAGCTGCCCTTCGTCGATGGCCAGCTGGTCACCGGACGGCTGGGCGAGGGCGTCTCGCTGGAAGACGGGCAGAAGGCGGCGCAGGCATGCGGCCTGATGCTGGTCGCGCAGATCAAGAAGCATCTTGGCGGCGACCTGGGCCGCGTGAAGCGCATCGTGAAGCTGGGCGTCTTCGTCAATTCGACGGGCGACTTCACCGATCAGCCTAAGGTGGCGAACGGCGCCTCCGAGCTGATGGTATCGCTGTTCGGCGAGGCGGGGCGCCACGCGCGTTCGGCCGTCGGCGTGCCGGTGTTGCCGCTGGGTGCGGCGGTGGAAGTCGACGCGATCGTCGCGCTGGGGTGATTCTCTAGGCGGGGTCGCTTGCGGCCCTGCCCTCCCCCATCCCGCCTGCGGGAGGGGCGTGTTGTTTGGCCGGTGTTGGAATTCCTCGCTGGCCTCTGGCCGCTCCCCTCCCGCAAGCGGGAGGAGATGGGGGAAGGGCCACCCGCCACAAGCGACCCACCCCCTTGTCCCACCCCATCCAACACCGCATATCCAGACGCGATGACCACCGCCATCGCGCGTATCCTGTCCGGCGTCGCCGCCCTGCCCTCCAACGAGTGGGATGCCTGCGCCGGCACCGCCAACCCCTTCGTCTCCCACGCCTTCCTGACCGCGCTGGAGGAATCGCACAGCGTCGGCGGTCATTCGGGCTGGACCCCTGCCCCGATCGTCATCGACGGCCTGGACGGCCGGCCTGCCGCCATCGCGCCCGCCTATCTTAAGGCGCACAGCCAAGGCGAATATGTCTTCGACCATGGCTGGGCCGATGCCTGGGAGCGCGCTGGCGGCCAATATTATCCTAAGCTTCAGATCGCCTCGCCCTTTTCCCCGGTGCCGGGCCCCCGCCTGCTGCTCCGCGATCCGGCCCTTGCGCCCGCGCTGATCGCCGCGATCGAGGCGGTCACCGATCAGAACGCGCTGTCCTCCGCCCATGTCACCTTCGTCGCGCCGGAACAGGTGCCGTATTTCGAGGCGGCGGGCTGGCTGATCCGTAAGGGCGTGCAATTCCACTGGCGCAACGACGGATACGCCCGGTTCGACGATTTCCTGGAGGCGCTGGCCAGCCGCAAGCGCAAGGCGATCCGCAAGGAACGCGCCGCCGCCACTCAGGGGCTGACCATCCGCCATCTGTCGGGCGACGCAATCCGCCCCGAGCACTGGGACGCCTTCTGGATCTTCTACCAGGACACCGGCAGCCGCAAATGGGGCCAGCCCTATCTGACGCGCGCCGCCTTCGACCGGATCGGCGAGCGGCTGGGCGACAAGGTGCTTTTGATCCTGGCGGAGCGGGACGGCGTGCCCATCGAAAAAAAAAAAAAAAAAAAAAAAAAAAAAAAGCGGAAAAGCACACGCCTGAACCCCAGTCCCC
>NZ_JBNNOB010000055.1:0-21863 GCF_050274375.1 Sphingomonas sp. NPDC019816 | reverse complement strand
TCAGCCAGAATAGGTCACTCATCAGCGGCTCCTTCGACGCCAATGAATCAACCCTGCCTTGACCTCGCAAGCTATTTAATAGGTCCTGAGCCTAGGTAGGTAGACAGAAAAAAGCAGGGCACTGCCCGCGCTCTCTTAAACTAACGGGATCACCCAGAGGCCCCCAGGCGCCCCAGCAGGTTCCTCACGCTCGACGCATGCCACACCCCGCCGCGTGCCGTGACGATGCCCCGGCTGTTCAGCTCCTTTGCAATGGCGGGGAGGGAGGTGGCGCCGGTCGCCCTTATGTCGGCAATGATAGGAGACAGGTCACCGGGGCCTAGTATGTCCCGAACCGAATCCATCAATGAATGGATGACCGCCATATGGAGCGTTGCGGTCGATGGCGCCGCCCTTTCGAAACCCGCTCGACGCGCCATGGTTCGTCAGGGCGGTCGGGGCGCGGCTGATCGCGAAGGACCGGCGTTGCCCGAGCTTCGATGAGACGATCGCGTTCATGTAAGCGCATCACCACGGACAGACGCACCGTGCCGATGGCCGTCGGCTCCAGCCCGTGCGACTGGGCGATGCAGGGGCCTGAGCTGGCGATACGCAGAGGCCGGGTATTTGCGGCCTTCTCGCCGTGGCTTATGGCAAGCCTCGCGGCGACGGCATCTAGGAATCCTAAGCCACATACCCGGCAGTGCTCATGCCCTGTGGAGCCCCGGTTTGCCACGTTCGGACACGAAGCTCGCATAGGTCGACAGGCGACCATTCGGCACCGCGACGGTATCCAGCACCTTGAGGTCGCCGCGAAAGCTGTCGCGGCGGACGTCGCATAGCACATAGCCGCGCCGGTCGGTCATCGCCATCAGCTGCGGCGTGTGCGCCTTGGCCGAGCGGGTGAAGGCATCGTCGTCGCCGACCCCGTCCGCGCCCGAGGTGATCGAGGTGGCGAGATATTCGCTCGACACGATTTCGTCGCGCTGGTCGTGGACGAGATCGCCGGCATAATGGCGATGCGCGTCGCCGCTGACCGTCATCACGTTGCCCGGACAATGATCGGCGATATGCGCGAGCAGACGGCGCTGGCTGTGCATATAGCCCGACCATTGGTCCATCGAGGCGACGGGCACATCCTTGCCAGGCTTGGTATAATGCATGTTCATCAGCCGGACCTGCTGCGCGATGAGGTTCCAGCGCGCCGTCGAGCGCGTCAGGCCATCGAAGAGCCAGCCTTCCTGCGCGTTGCCCAGCATCGTGCGATCGGGCGAATAGACGTCGGGACCCTGCTCGACGTCGCCATCGGCATAGGCCTGGTCGGAGCGATATTGGCGCGTGTCGAGGAAGAAGCCTTGCATCAGATCGCCGAAGCGCGCCTCGCGATACATGCGCATGTTCCCGCCGACAGGCATCGAGCGGCGGCGTAGCGGCATGTGTTCGTAATAAGCCTGCATCGCCATCGCTCGGCGCATCAGGAACAGTTCGGGCGGTGTGCCGTCCTGGTCGCGGTCGCCCGCCCAATTATTGTCGACCTCGTGATCGTCGAAGCTGACGAACCAAGGCGCGGCGGCATGCGCGGCCTGTAGATCGGCGTCGGCCTTGTAGAGACCATAGCGCAGGCGATAGTCGGTGATCGACTGGATCTCGCCGTGTGTGTGATGGCGGATCGGCGTCACCACCCGGCCGCCGATGCGACGCGGGGCGGGGCCGCGATCGGGGCCTTCATAGATGTAATCGCCATAGTGGAAGACGAAGTCGATGGGCTCCTCGGATATCTTTCGCCAGGCGGTGTAAAGCCCCTCCTCGTAATGCTGACAGCCCGCCACCGCGAAACGCAGTCGGTCGAGCCGCGCGTCCGGCCGGGGCAGCGTCGCGCTTCGGCCCGCCGGGCTGCGATGGCGCCCGCAGGTGAAGCGATACCAATAGGGGCGTGCTGGCTCGAGCCCCGTGACCTCGACATGCACCGCGTGCGCGAGTTCGGGATGGGCGATGGCGTCGCCGCTGCGCACGATCTGACGAAAGTCGGGATCGCGCGCGACCTCCCAACCGACCAGCACCGGGGCGGCGACCATGCCGCCGTCCGGCTGTGCCGGTTCGGGCACGATTCGCGTCCAGGCGACGAAGCCCTCGGCATCGGGATCGCCCGAGGCGACGCCGAGAGAGAACGGCGTCGTGAGGAAGCCCGGCGCGTCGACCAGGTTGCGTGGGCGCGGCGACAGCGCGCCCGCACGCGCCGCCATCCACAAGGTCGGAAATGCGGCGAGCAGATGGCGTCGGTCGATGGTCATGAGCTGGGCTCCCCGGGCCGGATCAGTTGATCACGATGTGGAAGAAGGCCGTGCGGCCGTAATTGTCGATCTGGCTGACATATTGCAGGCGATTGCCGACGAGGAATTTGGGCTGGTCGTCGAACAGGTTGTTGAGCTCATATTTGAACGTCACATGCGGCATGACCTTGTGCCACAGGGCGGCGTTGACGATCGTCAGCCCGGCGCGGCCGCCATCGTCCTTGGTATTGACGCCCAGCGCGGTGAGCGAACTCGACCGATGCGTCACAGTGCCGCGAAACGCGCCCGCAATCTCGGGCAGACGCACGGTCGCGCCCGCCGCCGCGGTCACGCGCGGCTGGTAGATCAGCCGGTCGACGGTGCGCGTGCCCGTCTCTTCGCCGGTCACATGCATCCGCCCGTCGAGCAGGGTGACGTTGAAGAACGGATCGACCTTGCGCCCCAGAATGTCGACGTTGCGCTGGGCGATTTGGAATTCCAGGCCGAACAAGCGCGAATTGTCGGCGTTCATCGGCTGACGTACCGCATAGAGCGTGTCGTCGATCCGCTGGAGCGAACGCAGGACGAAGATATCGTCCTTGATCCACTTGGCGAACGCAGCGACGCCGATCACGCCGTGCTTGCCGAAATAATATTCGGTGCCGACGTCGAAATTGTCGGAACGGCGCGGGCGCAGCTCTGGATTACCGCGCCGGACCGAACATTCGGGCCCGCCGGCCTCCTCGTCATCCTCGCCGCACGTCACGGTTTCGGGCTGCGCGATGTCGCCCGGCGTCGGCCGGCCAAGGGTGCGACTATAGGCGAACCGAAGCTTCGTCCCGTCAGGCAGATTATGGTCCGCGGCGAACGAGGGCAGGAAATAGGCATAGCCGCCCTTCGATTGCGTTTGGCCGGACTGGACCACGCCGTCGCGAATGATGGGCTGATAGGTGTTGAACCCGATATGGTCGTAGCGGACGCCCGCGACCAGCCGCGTCGCGTCGGTCGCGTAATGGAGCGACAGATAGGGCGTCCACAGCCGCTCGACATAGCGATAGTCGCTCGCCCGGTTCTGGTAATCGGTCTGGCGCGCGTCGACCGTCAGTTGCTGCCACAGGCTGCCCTGCGCCTTGCGATAATCGACCCAGGGGAAGGATGTGATCGAGCCGACCGGCACATAGCCGGGCTCGACCATGTAATCGGTCATCACCCGGCCCAGCCGATGCATCGTGACGTCCAGGTCGCGCGACAGGTCGAGGCGGCGGAATTCGAGCCCGGTCGCGAACCCGAAGCCGCGATCATGCGCCTCGGTGTTCCAGGCATAATCGACGCGCAGGTCGGCCAGGCCTTCGCGGGCCGAGCGACGGGTGATGTTCGCGGTGCTCAACTTGTAAACCGACGAAAACGGCGCGGCGGGATCGCTGATCCCCGTGGCGCGTGGGATGCCACCGGTCTCGTCGCTGCCGTCCTCCCAGTCGAGGTACAGCCTGGCCGGATAGGTGCGCACGCCGACATAGGGCTGCAGATTGTCGTAGATCGCGCGGGTATAGCCGCCACGCAGGGTCAGCCGCTGCGTGTCGGCATGCCAGTCCAGCGTTCCGATGCCGCCAAAGGTCTTCTTGTCCCAGGTGTCGTAGCGATAGCGCGCATAGATGCTGTTGACCTGCGACCGGCCGCCCGTGGCCGTGCGGCCGATGATGGTGCTGCGCGTGTAGAAGTCGTTCTTGTTCATCGTCGAGGATTCCCACAGACGATAGCCGAAGCCGAGCAGCGAGGCGCGCAGCCGCTCGCTCGCCTGCCACTCCAGCTTCCCGCTGCTGCCGGCGGTGCGCAGTCGGTTGGTGTAGCTGCCATAGCTATGGTCGCCGGGCACCGCGCGGCCGTCCCATCCGCCCGCATCGGGGCCGGACAGCGCCTTACCGGCGTCGTTGAAATAGACTTTCGCCGGCTGCCACCATTTCGACGAATTGCGCGTACGGCTCTGGTAGCGCGCGGAAAGCAATAGGCCGAACTGGCCCTGCGAGCCGAAGCGGTCGGCGAACACGCCCTTGGCGCCCCCGCCCCAATGCTGCGCGCTGCCACCGATCGTATTGCGCCCGTCGGGCCCGCGGAACGACTGGTAGCTGCCATAACCGTCGAGCAACGTGTAGCGGCGCTTCAAATCGAGCGCGCTGCGCGTGATGATATCGACGATGCCGCCGATCGCGCCCCCGTCCTGTTCGGCAGTGAAGGTCTTGTAGACGTCGCTGCGCTGCGACAGCTCTGACGGTATGATCTGCAGATTGACCATCCGCGATCCTTCGCCGTCATTGCCGATCGAGGCGAGCGTGATGCCGTCGATCGTCGTCTGGTTGAGGTCGGGCGAGATGCCGCGGATCGTCACGAAGCGCGGCGCGTCGCCCTCGTCGATCGTGCTGATGCCGGGCAGGAGCCGCAACTGTTCGGCAATGTTGCCATCCGCCGCGATCGTCTCGACGTCATCATACACGATGCTGTCGACCACCGCCGGCGATTGCTGCTTGCGTGCGGTTGCAAGACGCTCTGCGATGACGACGACGTCAGACTGCGGCACGATCGAAGCTGTCCCGTCAGACGATGCTGAGGCCGCTGCGTAAGTCGGTGTCGCCGTCAGCAATATGCCGGATGCGCAGCAGAGCAGGCGCGCCCGATAGGCGCGCGAAAACATCGTCATGGTCAATCCCCCGTTTAGGCTGAGCAGCCGGGCAACCCAGGCGCATCGCCGGCTTGACGAGAATGGCCGACCGCATCGGGTCGCTCGTCATTGCGGGAGGGACCGCTAATCGCGTATGTTTACGGTTAAGTGGTCTTTTCATGACAGTTATGTAATAATATCGATTACATATATGCCTTGCGGTTCACCGGCCAAATGTGAGCTTTGGAAGGGCTGTCACGGTATCGCATCGAGGGCGTGGCCGGTTTCGGGAATGTCAGCGATGCCGCCACCGTCGTCCTGCGGCTCGCATCAGCAAGTCCGAAATATCCGGCACTTTCTCGGCCTACTCATCGAACTTGCATTGGTAACCACCGGGCGTTCAGAAACAAAACGTAACGCCTTGCCCACGGAACGGCGGTAGAACGAAAGCCCTTTAACCCGGCAATCGCGCCTGACCCTTTGGCGCTGCTGCGCATGGGGACATAATGGGCTTTTCCATCGCCATCATCGGAATGGGCGCGTGCGGTGTCGCCGCCTTTGCCGAAGCGACCATCAGGCTCGCCGCGGCGCCGATTGGCAACGTCGAGTTGCACCTCGTATCCCGTGAGGATGACCTGGGCCCCGGACTGGCGTTCGGTACGGATCAGCCCGGGCATCTGCTCAACACCGAGTCTCGGTTGATGGGGCTCTATACGAGTGAGCCGGGGCATTTCCGCGAATGGGTCGCAAAACGTCGGCCGCTTGATCCGGGCGGGGTCGAATATGCGGCGCGCGCGGAATATGGCGAATATATCCGCCAGGTCCTTGCCGATGCCTATGAGCGCGCCGATCGGGCGGGTATTCCCATCCATGTGCATCGCAGCGAGGCCATCGCGATCGAGGGCAATCGCGATGCGGCGGCCATTCGCCTGCGTGACGGGACGATCATCGACAGCGACTATACGCTGTTGGCCATCGGTACGCCCAAGCCTGCCCGGTTCGGGGAATTGGAGGGATATCCGGGATATTTCGATTTCCCCTGGCCTGCCCGGCGGCTGCGCGAGGGGATCGGCGTCGATCAGGATGTTATCGTCTTGGGCAGCAGCCTGAGCGCCATCGACAGCTTTGCGACTTTGATGGATCAGGATCATCGCGGGCTTATCCACTTCGTGTCGAAGGATGGCATGTTGCCGCGTGTGGAAATCCCGGCGCCGGAGGAGACCTATCCCCGGGTCCATTTCACGCTGTCGCGGATGAGGCGGCTGATCCGTGAGCGGGGACCGCGATTTTCGATCGTCGACCTTTTTCGCTTGTTCCGCCGGGAAGCCGAGGAAGCCGCTGCGGCGCAAGGTGAGCGGATCGACTGGCTTGCCGAAAACAGGATGGATCGCCCCGCGCTGGACGTGCTGCCCATCGACATCGCCCGGGCCGACGCCCGGACGGAGATATTCCAGCGTATCCTGACCTCTGCACGATTCGAGGCTTCAGAGATGTGGGACCTGCTGGGGCCGCGCGATCGCGATCGTTTCGCCCGGTGGCTGGGACCCCATTTCGCCACGGCGCGGTTCACGATGCCGATGACGAATGCATGCCGGCTGGCCGAAGCGGCGGCGTGTGGAAAGCTGCGCGTCCATGGCGGCGTCAAGGACACGATATGGGATGCGGAACGGCGGATTTTCATTTCCAGCCTCGCCAATGGAGATACCGTTTGCGCGCCGGTCGTCGTCAACGCAACGGGGACCGCGATGACGCTGGATGAGATACCCGATGCCCTGATCATCCAGTTGGCGGATCGAGGTTGGCTGCATCCGCATCCCTCGGGCGGGGTGGAGGCGCATCGCCAGACCGGCGAAGTCATCACCCATGATCGCGACGCCCCGCGCCTTTACGCGGTGGGCCAGCTCGTCAATGGCGTGCAGCGCGATACGAACGCGGTCTGGTTCAACGTGCGGTGCGCCGAAAAGGCGGTGCAGGACATGCTCATCAAGATCGCCGGAGACGCGCGATGAACGGCGGCGTAGGCGATGTCCTGACCCAGGTCCTGCCGCTGTTCGGTGTCATCCTGCTCGCATGGGGTGGGGGAAAGTGGGTACCCTGGGCGCCCAAGCTGATCTCCGGCGTGCTGGTCTATGCGCTGATCCCGCTCCTCGTCATCGACAAGGTGCTGCGCGCCGATCCCGCCGAGCTTGCGGTCATACCGCCGATGATGTTCTGCGTCGCCGCGCTGATGGCGCTGCCGGCGCACTGGCTGTCGCGGCGGCATGACGAGGATTTCGATCCCCAGCTGTTGTCGGCCAGCTTTTCGTTCTTCAACGTAGCGTTCTTCGGCATGCCGGTGGCCAGCGCCCTGTTCGGCGAAGCGGCCGTATCGACCATCATCTGCGCGTTCGTCGGCACCGCGCTCTATGGCGACACCATCGGCTATTACCGCGTCGCCCGGACCAAGGAAGGGCGGGCCAAGGCGGCCTCAAAGGCTTTGCGGATTCCGCTGTTCTACGCCTTCGTCGTGGCCGTCACTCTCAAAGTGTCCGGCGTTCAATCGCCCGAGGCGGTACGGGCACCGGCGGACCTGCTATCGACGCTGGTCTCGGTTCTCGGCATGGCGGTGATCGGGTTCAACCTTGCGAAGGTGAGGTCCGGGGAGACGAACGGGCGGCTGCTGGCCCGCATCCTGGCCGTGCGACAGGTCAGCGCGATCGTGCTGGTCGCGGCAGCCCTGGCGATCGAAGCGCTGTTCGTGGGTGTGTTGGGACAACGCGAACAGGTGCTGGTCGGCCTGATCGCGCTGTTCCCGATCGCCGCCAACGTGTCGTTGTTCGCCTCGCTGCTAGGCACGCGCGAAAAGGAGGCCGCGACCCTTGTCGCGCTGTCGAGCGTGGTTGCGCTGGCGCTGGTGACGGCGGCGATCGGGCTGCTGGGCCTCATCGGCGTGCAAGGCTGATAAAGTGGGGCGGGGCAGCTTGCGCGATGTTTGGGGCAGCGCGGCCAATACACGCTTTGCACGCCCCGTTCCATCGTTCGGTGGCGCCGAGCTACGGGCGGCATCGGTGATCGGACATACCCGAAGCGAGCGTGTTTTCAGGGGCATGGCGAGTGCATCCAGGACGCCGTCTGGCATTGACCGAATGAGGATGAGAGCCTGAAGGGTGGAGCCACTGACGGCCAGGTGCGTTGCAGAGGCGGAATGATGGAGAGATGCATGCATCGGAGAGTGGGGACGTCCTTGGTATTGGGGCTGTTGCTGTCGGCGTGCGGCGGCCAGGCCGGGTCCGACCAGACAAATGCGGCCGCCTCGGCGGACGAAACGGCGGGCCCCGCCCGCTGGAGCGATAAGACGCGGTCACAGCTTCGCCAGGCGATCCAGGGGCGCGGCGCGCATGGGCTGGATCAGATGCGCTTCGATGCGTCCGCAAGCGATGACGCGGCGCTGACCGAACAGGCGCTACGCTACGCGAATGCACTTGCGCGGGGCGCCAGCGATCCGACCAAGCTGTACAAGGTCTATACGATCCCGCGTCCCTCGCCCGATCTGAAGGCCGGGCTCGCCGGGGCCCTTCGGTCCGGCGACCTCGCCAAATGGCTTGACGGTCTGGCGCCGCAGGATGACAATTATCGCAAGCTGTCCGCCGCCTATCAAAAGCTGAGACAGCAGCCGCAAAGTGGCGACGCGCAGGTCGCCGACACCGGCGAGGCGATCAAGCCCGGCGCGACCGATCCACGCCTTCCCGCGATCGTGCGGGAACTGGTGATCCTCGATTATCTGCCCCCGGACGCCGCACAGGGGAGCAGCTATTCGCCGCCGGTCGTCGACGCGGTGCGGCGGATGCAGGCCGATTACGGCATGAAGTCCGATGGGATCATCGGCAAGGAAGCACTCGCCATCCTGAACATGTCGGACGTCGACCGTGCCCGGGCGATCGCGGTGGCGATGGAGCGGCTGCGCTGGCTGGAGCGCACGCCGCCGGCGACGCGGATCGACGTCAATATCGCGGCGGCGCGGTTGACCTATTGGCGCGACGGCAAGATCGTCGACAGCCGCCGGGTCGTGGTCGGCGAGCCGGATACCGAAACGCCGCAACTGGGCTCGCCGATGTTTCGCCTGGTTGCCAATCCCACATGGACGGTGCCGCGCTCGATCCAGAAAAAGGAACTGGCCAGCAAGGGGTCGGCCTATCTTCGGGCCAACAACATGGCCTGGAAGGATGGCTGGATCGTCCAGCAGTCCGGGCCGAAGAACTCGCTGGGCCTCGTCAAGTTCGACATGAAGAACGATCACGCTATCTATCTGCATGACACGCCCGCCAAGGCGCTGTTCGCGATGGTGCAGCGTCAGCGCAGCCATGGGTGCGTGCGGGTGGAAGACGCGCTGGGCTTTGCCGAGATGCTGGCGAAGGACGAAGGCGTGCAGGACGAATGGCACCGGGCACGCGAGACGGGCGAGGAGACGTTCGTGAAGCTGCCGCGTGAGATCCCGGTCCGGCTGCTCTATCAGACTGTCCTTTTCGACAAGGACGGCGAGCCGATCGTGCGTAACGACCCCTATGGATGGGACGACCGTGTCGGCTCCGCGCTGGGCTTCAAGGCGGGCAAGGCGCTTCGCGTCCAGAGCGGTGCGGCCGACGTCGGGCCATAATCCTTTGGCGGCGATGGCGGGCGACGGATTGTCTTCGCCATCGCCGCCCTCGCGGACGCGACGCAGAATGTCTCTCGCCTGTTAGCGATAACGCGCTATCATCGCCCCATAATCACCATGAAGGGGAGGGGCGTGATGAGAGGCCTTGGTCGAGCAGGAATGGCGCTGGTGGCTTTGTCGGTGCCGGCGCTGGCGCTGGCGCAGGATTCCCATCAGCAGGCGCGTACCATCGCCGGCGATCCGGTCGCTACCCCGCAACGGCTGCGGCTGGTGAATGTGCCGGCGGCGACAGGCAAGGCGATCGCGCTGTTCGATGGACGGAGCCTGAAAGGGTGGACGCCATGGCTCGGCTATGCCGATCCCTCGATCACCTATAAATCCGATCCCCGCGCTACGCCGATCGGGATCGGCCGGGACACCAGGGGCGACTTCGCGGTCCGGCAGATCGATGGCGCCCCGGCCATCTGGGTGAAGGGGGAAACCTGGGGCAGCCTGGTGCACCGCGCCGATCTGCGCGATTACCACCTTCGCCTGCAGTTCAAATGGGGCGCCAAGACCTGGGCCCCGCGCGAACGACAGCCGCGCAACAATGGGCTTCTTTACCATAGCCATGGTGTGCCGGGCGAGGTGTTCGGCACCTGGCGTCCCTCGGCCGAGTTCGAGATCATGCGCGGCTCGACCGGCATGATCGTCGCGGTTGGCAGCCGGATACGCGGGCATAGCAGCGTCGCGTACGATCCGACCATTATCGCGCCGCATCTGCGCTATCGGCTGGGCGGGCGGCAGGTCGACATCGTCAATGGCACGCCCACCTGGAATGTCGAGGCGGCGACCGATGCCGAACGCCCGATCGGTCAGTGGAACACCCTCGACCTCTATGTCGTGGGCGACCATGCGGTGCATGTCGTCAACGGCGTACCCGTAGCCGAGGTGCGCGACCTGGCAACCATAGCCCCGGACGGCACCCGCCGGCCGCTGACCCACGGTCATGTACAGTTGCAATCGGAAGGGGCCGAGACATGGTTCCGGGCGATCACGATCGAACCGATCAAGACGCTGCCCGGGATCGTGGCGACGGCCGGGGGCTAGGGACTCTCAGCCCGAGGCTTACACCCTGCGGTTTCGGGCAAGCGTCAGCGAAATGCGAGCCAGCCGATCAGGGCGAACAGCGCGAGCGCACACCAGCCGCCATCGGTGCGGATCAGATAGACCGTGCCCATTACCCCGATCGTCGCAATCGCCGCCAGCATCGCCTGACCCTGCGCCACCCGCCCGAGCAGGATCAGGCCGCCCAGCAGATTGGCGGCGGCGTTGGTCGCGATCCATAAATAGGACAGAAGTGGCCCGATCGATCCCCATAGCGGAAACTTGATCGTCGCAAATCCCTTCATCCGCGCTGGAAACAGGTCGGCGGCCAGATGCAGGCCGATGCCGAAGCCCAGCCCGGCGGCGACCGGCCATGTCCGGGGATCCAGGGTCGCGACGACGAGCGGCAGGATGCTGTGGAGCAGGGCGCTGCGATGTCGAAGGCGCAGCGGGGTGTCGAGATCGGGGAGCAAGGTCCCGGCGGTCGCGGCCGCGACGACGGTCGCGGTGACGACCCATGCCGCACCGCCGCCGGTGAACGCCATGATGACCGCCAAAAGCAGGAAGAGTAATGCCGCCACCGGCGTCACCTACGCACGGCGTACTCCTTTTGTCCATGGGCGGAACACGTTCGAAAAGCCGAGATTCCACTTTTCTTATCGGTGATAAGCCGTTGGAATCTCGTATGACCTGAAACAGGGGCAGCGAAGCACTGTCGCCGCGATCCCAACCGCGCCTTTTACCGACCACAGATTTTCTCATCGGATCAAAGACCTGGCCGTCGCTATATGCGGCACCCCCGGTCATGCCGGGCAGTACAGGGAGAATATAAGGGTGCATCAGCTTCGCACGGCCGCGTTGACCGGCACGATCCTCGCCACGGTGCTGGGGGCGCCGGTGGCCGCGCAGACCGCGTCGCAGCCGGCGGCGCAGACGGGGCGCAGCGAGCCGGCCGAAGCCGCGCCGGCCGGGGCCGATGTCGCAACGCCGGCGGACCAGCAGAACGAGGTCATCGTCACCGGTACCCGCGTCGAAGGGCGGACCCGCCTCGACAGCATTTCGCCGGTCGACGTGTTGAGCGGCGCCAGCCTTCAGCGTCAGGGCACGACCGAGCTGGGCGCCGCGCTGGCGACGGTGGCGCCCTCGATCGACTTCCCGCGTCCCTCCGCCAATGACGGGACGGACTCGATCCGCCCGGCGACGCTGCGCGGGCTTTCGCCCGACCAGACGCTGGTGCTCATCAACGGTATTCGCGGTCACACCTCGGCCTTGCTCAACACCAACGGCACCGTCGGGCGCGGGTCGGCGGCGGTCGACCTCAACACCATCCCGACCGTGGCGCTCGACCGGATCGAGGTGCTGCGCGACGGCGCTTCGGCGCAATATGGCTCGGACGCGATCGCCGGCGTCGTCAACCTGCGGCTGCGCAAGGCGCGCTCGGGCGGCGGGGCGCAGGTCAATTACGGCTTCTACGATACCCAGGTCGACACCGCGCGGGGCAACCGGCATGTCACCGGCGAACATGCGGTGACCGCCTCGCTCTGGCAGGGTTTCGGCTTTGGCGAGGATGGCTTCGTCACCGTGTCGGGCGAGTATCTCAACCGTCAACCGACCAACCGGGCCGATTTCGATCCGCGCGTCACCCCGACGCGGATCACCGGCCGCTACGGCGACCCGGAGGTCGAGCAATATACCGGCTTCATCAACGCCGGCACGACATTGGTCGATGACTGGAGCCTGTATGCCTTTGCCGGTTATCAGGACCGGGATTCGCGCGGTGCGGCCTTCCCACGCCTGGCCAGCGCGGCGACCCGTTTGGCAGGCTACCCCAACGGCTTCCTGCCGATTATTAACACCAAGTCGCAGGATCTGAACTCGGCCGCCGGCATCAAGGGCAATGTGGCCGGCTTCGACGTCGATCTGTCGTTCAGCTATGGCCGCAACCGGATCGCGTTCCGCACGCTCAATTCGGCCAACTATGCCTATGGCGCAGCGACGCCGCGCGATTTCAACGACGGCGCGCTGATCTATGACCAGTATGTCGCGGGCCTGGACGTGACGCGCCAGTTCGACGTCTTTCAGTCGCTGAACGTGGCCTTCGGTATCGAAGGGCGGCGTGAGGGGTACAAGATCGTCGCCGGCGAGCGCGCCTCCTACGACTATCCCGAAACCGGCGCGGTGCCCGGTGCATCGCCGGGCGCGCAGGGGTTCGGCGGCTTCTCTCCCCGCAACGAGATCAAGCGCAGCCGCCGCAACGGCAGCGCCTATCTCGACCTGGAGGCACAGCTGACCGACAAGTTCCTGGTCGGCCTGGCGGGCCGGTTCGAGGATTATTCGGACTTCGGCAGCACCGCCAACGGCAAGATTTCGGCGCGTTATGACGTGGCCGACTGGTTCGCGCTGCGCGCCACCGCCTCGACCGGTTTCCGCGCGCCGTCGCTGCAACAGCAATATTTCACCCAGATTGCGTCGGTCGTCACCAATGGCGTGCCGATCCTGACCGGCACCTTCCCATCCGTGTCGCCGGTAGGGGCGGCGCTGGGCGGCCTGCCGCTCGAACCCGAAAAGTCGACCAACCTGTCGATCGGAACCGTGATCCGGGCCGGCGGCTTCGATCTGACCGTGGACGCCTACCAGATCCGGCTGCGCAACCAGCTGGGCCTGTCGGAAAATATCCAGGCGACCTTCAGTCCGCAGGTGGCCGCGCTGTTAACACCCTTCAACGTCTCGGCCGCGCGCTTCTTCATCAACGGGCTCGCCTCGACGACGCGCGGGATCGACGCGGTGGCGCATTACCGGTGGCGAACCGGTGAAGCGGGGACGTTCGATTTCACGGTCGCGGGCAACATCAACGACGTCGACGTGACGCGGGTGCCGACCTCGACCGCCGTTCTGAACCCCGCGCCGACGCTGTTCGCGCGCAGCCGCATCCTGACGCTGGAGCAGGGCACGCCGCGCGAAAAGGTGACCGGCACGATCGACTGGTCGCTCGACCGCTTGGGCGCGCTGGCGCGGGTGACCTATTACGGCAACGTCATCCAGCCGGGCACGACGCCCGCCGCCGATGTGCCGACCGGTCGCCGTGCGATTACGGACATCGAACTGCGTTATGCCGGTGATCGCGGTGTTCAGTTGGGGCTGGGCGTCAGCAACCTGTTCGACGTCTATCCGCAGCAGCAGATCGCCGCGAACAATTCGACCGGCGTGTTGGGCTTCCCCTATTATTCGCCGTTCGGTTTCAACGGGCGTTATCTCTATGCGCGCGCCGGAGTGAATTGGTAAGATGCATGGGGCCGGACCTGGCGTCCGGCCCGGCCTTTTGCCGGCGGATGCTCGATCGGGGCCGGTGCGCCGGCGGCTCGGACACCCTATCTTCCCGTCGACCCCCGTCATTTCAAGGCACCGGGTGGCCGATGTGCCGCATCGATCCTATGGGCGTTCCGTTGGCGCGGAAGTGCAGCCCCGCTTCCGTCGACGATGGAAGGATCGATGATGCCCGTTACCGATATCGCCACCCGCGTCTATAATCATGGCTGGCGGCTCGATCCGGTCGTGCGCAGCCTGCTCGATACCGATTTCTACAAGCTGCTGATGTTGCAGATGATCCGCCATCGCCATCCCGATGTGCGGGCGACCTTCTCGCTGATCAACCGCAGCAGCGCGGTGCGGCTGGCCGACGTGATCGACGAGGCCGAATTGCGCGAACAGCTCGACCACGCACGCACCGTCCGCTTCACCAAGAAGGAGCTGATCTGGCTGGCTGGCAACAGCTTTTACGGCAAGCAGCGGATGTTCGCGCCCGACTTCATCCAATGGCTCGCGGATTTCCAGCTGCCCGAATATGATTTGCGCACGGTCGACGGGCAGTTCGAGCTGCATTTCGACGGTCCCTGGACGCACACCACGATGTGGGAAATCCCGGCGCTGGCCATCGTCAACGAATTGCGATCGCGCGCCGCGCTGAAAGGACGGGGGCGGTTCGAGCTGGACATTCTCTATGCGCGCGCCAAGGCGAAATTGTGGGAGAAGCTCGAGCGGCTGCGCCAGTTGCCCGACCTGGTCATCTCCGATTTCGGCACGCGGCGACGGCATGGGTTCCTGTGGCAGCGCTGGTGCGTGGAGGCGCTGAAGGAAGGGCTGGGCGACCGCTTCATCGGCAGTTCCAACGTGCTGCTGGCGATGGACAACGACCTGGAGGCGATCGGCACCAATGCGCACGAGCTGCCGATGGTTCTCGCCGCGCTGGCCGAGGACGATGCCGGTGTCGCAGCGGCGCCCTACCGCGTGCTGGAGGAATGGCAGGCGCATTATGACGGCAATTTGCTGATCGCCCTGCCGGACGCCTTCGGCACCACCAGCTTCCTGCGCAACGCGCCCGACTGGCTTGCCGACTGGACGGGCTTTCGGCCCGATTCGATGCCGCCGATCGAAGGGGGCGAGCAGATCATGGCGTGGTGGCGGGCGCATGGCCGCGATCCGCGCGGCAAGCTGCTGATCTTTTCCGACGGCATGGACGTCGAGAGCATCGAGGCGACCTACCGCCATTTCCATGGCCGGGTGCGGATGAGCTTTGGCTGGGGAACGAACCTGACCAACGATTTCCGAGGCTGCGACCCGGCCGGTGGCGAGGGGCTCGCGCCCATATCCCTGGTCGCCAAGGTCATCAGCGCCAATGGCCGCCCCGCGGTCAAGCTGTCCGATAACCCCGCCAAGGCAACCGGCCTGCCGTCGGAGATCGACCGCTATCTACGGATCTTCGGGGCGGACGGCCATGTCGAGCGGTCCGTGGCGGTGTGACGGGGCGTAGGTAAACGCCACCCGATCCATAATCCTGTTCGATCTCCAATTGCCTTCCTTGACAACGAGTTGGAGGGCATTGCTGCGGCATGGACTCTCAGCCGTGGCAGGGGTTCCCGGTCGCCTCCCGAACTGAAAAATCCGTATAAATGTCAGAGCATTGACATGGAGCAGGAATCGGACAAGGATGCTGGTAACGTTACCAGATATACGGAACGGGCCAGGGAGAGGAACATGAGGATCGTGAAGGCGACGGAATCGCGCGCCCGCCATCTGCGGCGTGGGATCATCGCACCGGCCAGTTTGGGGGTGATCGCGACGTGTATCGTGGCGGCACCCGCCTGGGCACAGACGGTAACGCCGCAAGCCACGATACCGTCGGATGCGCCGAACCCATCGGGCGTGCCCGCCGCGACGCCGGCGGAGACGGACGAGGCCAGCAGCCGCGACATCATCGTCACCGGTTCACGCATCACCACCGGCGGCTTCACCGCACCGACGCCGACAACGGTGATCGGCGAGGAACAGATCGCCGCCAACGCGCAGCCCAACGTTTTCACGACGATCGCGCAGCTTCCCTCTCTTCAGGGATCGAGCGGCACCTCGGTCAACACGTTCAGCACGTCGAGCGGGCAGCAGGGTCTCAGTTCGTTTTCGCTGCGCGGCGTGGGCGCGATCCGTACCCTGACGCTGCTCGACGGTCAGCGGGTGGTCGGCGCCAATGTCACCGGCGTGCCCGACATCAGCCTGTTTCCGCAATTGCTGATCAAGCGGGTCGATGTGGTCAATGGCGGCGCCTCGGCTTCATACGGCTCGGATGCGGTCGGCGGCGTGGTCAACTTCATCACCGATACCCGGTTCAAGGGGATCAAGGGCAATGTCCAGGGCGGCGTCACCACCTATGGTGACGACCGACAGGTGCTTGTCCAGCTCGCCGGTGGGACCAGCCTGCTGAACGACAGGCTGCACGTGATCGCCAGCACCGAATATGCGCATGAGGACGGCGTGGGCGGCGGCGATTTCGGCATCGGTCTGGCGGGTGGGCGCGACTGGTTCCGCCAGCCGACGCTGATCAACCGCAACGTGCTGAACGACGGGTCGCCGCAATATTTGTTCCGCGACTATGCGCAGTCCTACAACTACACGAAATACGGGCTGATCACCGCCGGGCCGCTTCAGGGCATCGCCTTCGACCAGTCGGGCAACCCGTTCCAGTTCCAATATGGCTCGAACGGCGTGCCGGCCCGCGATGCGGCGGGCAACGTCATCGGTTGCCTGCCCGGCTTCTGTCAGGGCGGCGACCTGTCGGGCAATGTCGACGCCGGCCGCTCTCTGCAATCGAGGATTCAGCGGGTAAATAGCTATGGCCGCATCGGCTATGACTTCGCACCCAATGGCGAGCTGTACGGCACGATCAATATTGGCCAGGTGAAGACCAATAATCAGCCGGTGGGTGGGCAGAACCGGCCCAACCTGACCATTCAGTGCGCCAATCCTTATGTCCCGGCGCTGGTCAAGGCGGCCTGCACGACGGCGGGCATCACCAATTTCCAATATGGCACCAGCAACGCCGCGCTCGGCAACAGCCAGGTCTATACCGATCGCCGCCAGTTCCGCTTCGTCGCGGGCGCCAAGGGGCGTGAGGCGGTCGCGGGGTCCGACTGGTCCTACGACATCTATTTCGAGCACGGCACCAACTATACGGACATCGACGTCAGCAACATCCTGCTGTCGCGCCGTTTCAACCAGGCCATCAACGCCACCACGGTGAACGGCGCGATCGTCTGCGCCGATCCGACCGCGCGCGCCAATGGATGCCAGCCGCTCAACATCTTCGGCGGCAACCCGTCCGGGGCGGCGCTCGGCTATATCATGCCCGATCGCGGTCCATATCAGCGGACGCGCCAGACCCAGGACGTGATCAGCCTGAACTTTTCGGGCTCGCCCTTCTCGTCCTGGGCGGGGCCGGTGTCGGTGGCGTTCGGCGGCGAGTTCCGCCATGAGTTCTACCGCGTACGCGCCGATCCCTACGGCGCGGGCTTCGCCAACACACCTGCCAATGCGGCCTATCCGGCGGACCCGGTGCTGCTGGCCGATGGCAACAACTGGTATGCCGGCAATTACAAGAACGGCGGTGGCGCCTACAGCGTCAAGGAAGCCTTCATCGAGGCCAATCTGCCGATTATCGATTCGGACGCGGGCGGCCGGGCGAACATCAACGGGGCGGCGCGCGTTACGGACTACAGCACGTCGGGGACCGTCTGGGCGTGGAAGATCGGCGGGACCTGGGACCTGCCCGTCGATGGCCTGCGCATACGCGGCGTCACCTCGCGCGACGTCCGGGCACCCAATCTGTCGGAGCTGTTCGCCGCACCCGTCACCACGACCCTGCCGGGCTTTTTCGATCCCTTCCGCAACGTCACCGTGCTCGCGCTGCAAAATACCATCGGCAACGTCAACCTGACGCCGGAGATCGCGCGCAACACGACGCTGGGCATCGCCTTTTCCAACTCCCAGGCCATTCCGGGCCTGAGCCTGTCGGTCGACTATTACAAGATCAAGATCACCGACGTCATCTCCAGCCTCGGCGCGCAGGATATCGTCAACCTGTGCTTCCTGAACATAGCGCCCGAGACGTGCGGGGTGTTCAACCTGAACAATCCCAACGGCCCCAACTTCATCAACGTCCAGTCGTTCAACCTGGCCTCGATCCTGACCGATGGCTTCGACATCGAGGCGAGCTATCGCTGGCGCAATCCGCTGGGGCTGGCGGGCAATCTGACGCTGCGTGCGCTGGCGACCAATATCCGGCGGTTCATCACCGACACCGGCCTGCCGGGCACCATCCCGAACGATTCCGCCGGCGTGAATATCGGCAACACGCCCAAGTGGAAGTGGCTGGCGGTGCAGACCTATGCGACCGACGACTGGTCCCTTCTGCTTCAGGAACGCTGGTTCAGCGACGGCAATCTCGGCAACCAATATGTCGTGTGCACCACGGGCTGCCCCGCCTCGACCGTCAACCGTCCGACGATCGACCGGAACTTCATTCCCGGCGCCTTCTATTTCGACATCGGCGGCACCTATAACGTGACCCCGGCGGTCACCGCCTATTTCAAGGTCGATAACCTGTTTAATCGCGATCCCGCGCCGTCACCCTATTTCGTGAACCCCGCGCTCTATGATGTGCTGGGCCGGGTGTTCCGCGCGGGCGTACGTTTCAACTTCTAAGGGGAGGGGCCGATATGAGCCTGTCGCGGACGATCGCATCATTGATGGCGCTGGCGCTGCCCGCAGCGGTGCTGGCCGCCGATCCGCCGGGGAGCAATCCCATCATTCGCGACAGGTTCACGGCCGACCCCGCGCCACTGGTCGTGGGTGACCGCCTGTACCTCTATGTCGGGCATGATGAGGCGCAGCGTGACGAGATGTTCAACATGAAGGAATGGCTGGTCTATTCCACCACGGACATGCGCCATTGGACCCCGCACGGGCCGATCATGAACGTGCGCGACTTCACATGGGCCAAGAAGGACGCCTGGGCCAGCCAGACGATCTACAAGAACGGCAAATACTGGTTCTATGCCGCCGTGGAGCATGACGACACCCATCCGGGCAAGGCGATCGCGGTAGCCGTCTCCGACACGCCGACCGGGCCGTTCGTCGACGCCAAGGAATCGGCGCTGATCACCAATGAGATGACGCCCAAGGGCACGCACAGCTGGGAGGATATCGACCCCACCGTCCTGACCGATGACGACGGCACCACCTGGATCGCATGGGGCAACCGGCAATGCTATATCGCCAGGCTCAAGCCCAACATGATCGAGATCGACGGTCCGATCACCGAGATCACGCCGCCGCATTTCGAGGAGGGGCCGTGGCTGCACAAGCGGGGCAAGCTCTATTACCTGACCTATGCCTCGCTCGACCGGACGACGCAGCGGGACGAACATATCTCCTATGCGACCGCACCGTCGCTGAAGGGGCCATGGACCTATCGCGGGCTGCTGACGGGGTCGGGCAAGTACAGCTTCACCATCCACCCCGGCATCGCCCAGTTCAAGGGCAAGTCCTATCTGTTTCTGCACAATGCGACACTGGCGATCGGCGACCAGAGCGGGGCGATCGGCCGACGCGCGGTGACCGTCGAGCGCCTCCGCTACAATGCCGACGGGACGATGAAGCCGGTGATCCAGACCCAGGCCGGCGTGACGGCTCCGGGGCGATAGGGGAGATGAATTTGCTTTCGTTGCTCCACACTGGCGAAAGGCGGGTTCCCGTCGTCATGTCACCGACATGGTCGCAGACGGGATCGGTCCGTACTCTGTCCGCTTCCAGGCAACCGGATCCGGAGCATCGCTGGGGTGGAGCGCCATTTTCAGGAACGCGGCGGCGCGGTGGAGTCGCGCTCGATCAGTTGATGGTCGAGGATCGTGACGCGCGGCTCGCCGTCGCCCGTCGCGGCGCCACCGCGAATGTCCTGGATCAGCATGTGGAGCGCGGCGGTGGCCAGCGCGCGGACGGGTTGACGGATGGTGGTGAGCGGCGGCCACAGCGTCGTCGCCGCTATACTGTCGTCGAAGCCCGCCACGGTCAGATCGCCGGGCACGTCGAGATGGCGGCGATGCGCCACCGAGACGATGGCAGCCGCCATATCGTCGTTGCTGCCGAAGATCGCGGTCGGTGGATTCCCGCTTCCCAGCAGTTCCTCGCCGGCGATCAGGCCCGAGGCATAGCTATAGTCGCCCTGCACGATCCGGGTTTCGAGGCCGCTTTCCTCCGCGATGGCGGCTCGGAAGCCGGCCAGGCGCTCGATGCTGGCGGACTGGCCGGGATTGCCGTGGACGAAGCCGATACGTCGATGACCCAATCCGATCAGGTGGCGCGTCATGTCATGGGCGGCACGGGCATTGTCGATGCCGACGCAGATCGCGTCGGGCGCGATGCCGCCGACGACCGCAACCGGCAGCCCAGCCTCCCGGATGATGTCCCGCACGAAGCCGGATTCACCGAGCGGCGGCGCGAGGATCAGTCCGGCGATACGCTGCGCGATCAGCCCCTCGATCGCGTCCCGCGTCGGTGGACGGCCCTGTTCGCCCTTCAGCAGGAACAGCTGCGCCGCGCGGGTCGAAGCCTCCTCGAACACACCGACCAGCAACTCGCTCATGAACGCGGCGCTGGGGTTGGAATAGATGACGCCGATGCGGATCTCGCGCGAGGTGACCAGGCTGCGGGCCATCATGTTGGGCGTGTAGTTCAGCGTGGCGATCACCTCGCTGACGTGTGCGCGCACCTCGTCGCGAACGCCGGCATCGCCGTTGATGACGCGCGAGACGGTCATCGGCGAAACGCCTGCCGCCTTGGCCACGTCGATGATCGTCACGCCGCGCGGGCGCCGTCTTCTACCCGTCAATCCCGGTCCGTCCTGTCGTGGGGCACCCGCCCCATGTTCGCTCAGGGTCCTGCCTTGCGAGGAGGGGAAAGGTCAATGCCGGTCGCCCGCATGCGACGGCGCGGGAGCATCGGGACTGCATCGACGAGGGTGTCCGGGTGAGGCCGTTTCCCTATATCCGCTGGACGATCATCGGGCTGTTCGTCGTGGCGATGGTCATCAACTATCTGACGCGCAGCATCCTGGGCGTGGCCGCGCCCGCGATCATGGCGGAGCAGCATATCTCGTCCGCGCAATATAGCTGGATCACCGGTGCCTTCCAGTTCGGCATCATGTTCCAGCCGGTGGCCGGCTATCTGCTCGACCTGATCGGGTTGAAGATCGGCTTCAGCCTGTTCGTCGCGATCTGGTCGCTCATCACGCTGGGGCACGGCTTCGCCAATGGCTGGCTGGGCTTTGCCGGACTTCGTGGCGCGCTGGGGCTGGTGGAGGGCTCGGCACAGCCGGCGGGGATGAAGGTCGTCGCCGAATGGTTCCCCGCCCGGGAACGCGGTATCGCCGGCGGCATCTACCAGATCGGGGCCTCGTTCGGGGCGGTATTCGCGCCGCCGCTGGTCGCATGGGCGGTGTTTTACCATAGCTGGCGCGCGGCGTTCTTCGTGGCCGGGGGGCTGGGGCTGCTCTGGGTGGTCGCCTGGTTGTTCTGGTACGCGCATCCCGCGCGGCATCGCCGGGTGACGGCCGCCGAGCGCACCCTGATCGTCGAAGGGCAGGAGGCCGCGCTTGCGAAGCGTCGCCGCCGCCCGCCGCTGGGCGAGTTGCTGCGTCGCCGCAACCTGTGGGCGATCGCGGCGGCGCGCTTCCTGGCCGATCCGGTCTGGGGCATGCTGTCGCTCTGGATGCCGCTCTATCTCGTCCAGGCCCGGCATTTCGACCTGACGCAGATCGCGTTGTTCGCGTGGTTGCCCTTCCTCGCCGCCGACCTGGGTTGCCTGTTCGGCCCGGCCGTCGTCGCCTTCCTGCAACGGCGCGGCGTGCATCTGATCGATG
>NZ_JBNNOB010000054.1:0-21988 GCF_050274375.1 Sphingomonas sp. NPDC019816 | reverse complement strand
GCCAGCCGGTTGGGCAGCACCTTGTGCCCCGACGCGGCGATGGCATCGTCGAAGAAGCGGTGCGGCAGGTCGACATGCAACCCTGCGCCGTCGCCGGTCTTGCCGTCCGCATCCACCGCGCCGCGATGCCACACCGCCTTCAGCGCGTCGATCGCCGACTGGACGACCCGGCGCGAGGGCTGGCCATCGGTGGCCGCGACCATGCCGACGCCGCACGCATCGCCCTCGAACTCGGGGCGGTACATGCCATGCTGGGCCAGGCGCTGCTTTTCGGTTTCAAAGATCATGGATATCACCCCTTCAAGCTGCCGGCCGCTGGTCGGCGGGGATTAGATGTTCGATCGTCGCCTTCATGGCCGCTTCACCGGTTTCGCGACCGACCTTCACGCCCATCGGGAACAGGCGCCGTTGCAAGTCGGGCATCACCGACAGGGTCTTCTGGCCCAGCGGCGTAGCGTAAAAGGCAGCGAGATCGCGTAGCTCGGCCGTGGTAAAGGCGCGCGCATATTCCCGGTCGGTCATGGCGCGCATTTCCGGGTAACGGGCCCGGAACGCCTTTCTGAAACGCTCGGCGAAATCACGCTTGAACGCCGCCATCTGGGTCGGATCGGACAAGGCTTCACGCAGTTTGGCCGGAATCTGGTTGTTATGCTCCAGCCCATCGAACAACTGATTGGTCGCCAGCGAAACCATCTGGGCCAGGATCAGGTCATATTGCCGCTCAAGACCCATTTTGCCCATCAGCGCGTCGGCTGCCGCAATCCGCTCTGGATCGTCTTGTGCCGCCGTAGCCGGACTGGTCTGCGCCGATACCGGCGCTGCCAACAGCAACGCCGCGAAAGCAAGCGCACGCATCACGCCGCCACCTTCTCGCGCGCCGCCGTCTTGGCGCGCGCCTTCAGCCACTGATGCATCGCCTTGGCGACGTCTCGGCCGTCACGAATCGCCCACACGACCAGCGAAGCCCCGCGCACGATGTCGCCCGCCGCGAACACGCCGTCCAGGCTGGTCATCAGCGTGCGGCCGTCGACCAGCACCGTGCCCCAGCGGCTGACGCCCAGTTCGGCGGTGCCGAACAGGTTGGGCAGGTCTTCCGCGTCAAAGCCCAGCGCCTTGATGACCATGTCCGCCTCGAGAAGATGGTCGGCACCCGGCTCTGCCTCCGGCGCGCGGCGGCCGCTGGCGTCCGGCGCACCCAGCCGCATCTTGGCGGCGCGGACCCCCGTCACCGTCTCGCCACCCTCGAAGCCCAAAGGTGCAGAGAGCCAGACGAACTCGGCACCTTCCTCTTCGGCATTGGCGACTTCGCGCTGCGAGCCGGGCATATTGGCGCGGTCGCGGCGATAGAGGCACTTCACCGACTTGGCGCCCTGGCGGATCGCGGTGCGGACACAGTCCATCGCGGTGTCGCCGCCGCCGATCACGACGACATTCTTGCCCTCGGCATTCAGCGAGCCGTTCTCGAACGCCTCGACGGTATCGCCGAAGCTCTTGCGGTTGGACGCGGTCAGATAGTCGAGCGCGGCGATCACGCCGTTCGCGCCCGAACCGTCCACATCGACATTGCGCGCCTTGTAGACGCCGGTCGCAATCAGCACCGCGTCATGGCGACGGCGCAGTTCCTCCAGCGTCGCATCCTCGCCGACCGCAAAGCCCTCATGGAAGACGATGCCGCCCGCCTTCAACCGCTCGACCCGGCGCATCACGACGGGCTTTTCCAGCTTGAAGCCGGGGATGCCATAGGTCAGCAGCCCGCCCGCGCGGTCATGGCGGTCATAGACATGGACCTCGTAACCCGAGGCGCGCAGATATTCGGCCGCCGTCAGCCCCGCAGGCCCCGCGCCGATCACCGCGACCGACTGACCGTGCGCGGGCCCCGGCACCAGCGGCTCGACCCAGCCCTCTTCCCAGGCGGTGTCGGTGATGAACTTTTCGACCGAGCCGATCGTGACCGCGCCGTGGCCGGAAAACTCGATGACGCAATTTCCTTCGCACAGCCGATCCTGCGGGCAGATGCGGCCGCAGATCTCGGGCATGGTCGAGGTGGCGTTGGACAGCTCATAGGCTTCGCGCAGACGCCCCTCGGCGGTCAGGCGCAGCCAGTCGGGGATATGGTTGTGCAGCGGGCAGTGCACCGAGCAATAGGGCACGCCGCATTGCGAGCAGCGCCCGGCCTGATCCTCCGCCGCCGGGGGCGTATAACGCTCGGCGATCTCGCGGAAATCCTCCGCGCGGGTCTCCGCGGCCCGCTTGGCCGGATAGGCCTGATCGCGGCCTACAAACTTCAGCATAGAATCGTTCGCCATATGCGCCTCCGAAGAGCCGGATATTGCGCGAACTATCCTATGTCACGTCAAAAGCGACATATAGGAAACTCATACTGTCCTATTTAATCGCCAATCCAGCCCCTCACCCTATATATTGCGAACGACCCGCAATAAATTGTGCCCGATTCGGTATCAGTGTAGTGTCAACAGGGTGAGCGCCACCGCGCCGGCGACGATTCGGTACCAGGCAAAGGGGCCAAAACCATGTTTGCCGACGATGCCGACGAACCAGCGCACGACGAGCAACGCGACGATGAACGACACCACGAAGCCGATACCGATCTCCAGCGGGCCGACGCTGTTGCCGGCACGCATCGCGTCCAGATGCCCGGCGGTCTCGACCACGCTTGCCCCCAGCATGGTCGGAATCGCGAGGAAGAAGCTGAATTCGGCCGCCGTGCGCCGTTCGACGCCCAGGGTCAGCGCGCCCAGGATCGTCGCGCCCGACCGGCTGACGCCGGGCACCATCGCCAGGCATTGGAGGAAGCCGACGCCCAGCGCGGTCCTGGCGGGCACGGCGGCGATGCCGCGCGTGGTGCCGGGCTTGACCAGCCGCTCGATCACCAGAATCGCGATGCCGCCGACGATCAGCGCGACCGCGACGACCTTGGGCTGGAGCAGCAGCGCCTCGATATGCTTCTTGGCCAGCACGCCGATGACGGCGGCGGGCATGAAGGCGATCAGCAGGTTGCGCACGAAGCGGATCGAACCGGGATCGCGCTTGGCCAGCCCGACCATGACGGCCCAGAAGGTCCGCCAATAGAGGACGACGACTGCCAGGATCGCGCCCAGCTGGATGACGATGTTGAACATCTGCCAGCGCGCATCGTCATAGCCGAGCAGCGCGCCCGCCAGGATCAAGTGCCCGGTGGAGGACACCGGCAGGAATTCGGTGACACCCTCGACGATGCCCAGGATGATGGCGGCCAGCAGATCGTTCACATGCGTCCCCAAGAAAAAGCCCCGCCGCCATAAGGCGACGGGGCGTCGAGCGAAACGACAAAGACGTTTGCCGCGGGACGGTTCAGGCCGTCAGCGTCTCGGTCCGCCGTCCGAAGCGGCCCGCCTTGCGGAACCGCACCAGATAGTCCGGTGCGACCGCCGCCAGCGGCTCGGGCGTCACGCCCAGTTCGGCCAGGCCCGGCGCGCCGGCGGCAACGACATTGTCCTGTTGCAGCATCAGCCACTGGTCGCGGGTGATCGGCGAACCCGGCACGCGGGCCAGCAGCGCGCCGGCCGCGTCGGGCAGCTCGAGGAAGTGCGGCGCGCGGCCCAACGTCTTGGCGATCCAGCGGACCAGCTCGCCCATGGAAATGACATCGGGGCCGCCCAGCTCATAGGTGCGGCCGCCATGCGCCTCGGGATCGCGCAGCGCGGCGGCGATCGCCTCGCCGACATCGCCGGCGAACACCGGCTGGAACTTCACGCCCGCGCGCAGGATCGGCACGACCGGCGCCGATACCATGCCTGCGAAGCGGTTCACGAATTGATCCTCGCGCCCGAACACGATCGAGGGGCGCAGGATGGTGGCGTTCGGAAAGGCCTGGCGCACCGCCGCCTCGCCCTCGCCCTTGGAACGCGCATAGGCCGCCTGGCCGTTGGCATCGGCGCCGATCGCCGAGACATGCGCCAGCGCCGCCACGCCCGCCGCGCGGGCCGCCTCGGCGACGGCACGCGCGCCCTCGACATGGACGGCCTGCATCTTGCCGCCCATCACCCCGACCAGATTGACGACCGCATCCGCCCCCTCGACCGCGCGGGCGACCGTGTCGGGGCGGGTGATGTCGGCGGCCACGAACTGGGTCTGGCCCAGCCCGCCCTGCGTGCGCAGGAAATAGGCCTGGCGCGGATCGCGCTGCGCCACCCGCACCCGCGTTCCGTCGCGCATCAGTTCGCGTGCGACATAGCGGCCCAGAAAGCCCCCGCCGCCGATCAGCGTCACCAGCTTGTTCGTCATGACCGTCCCTATTTCTCGAAAAAATCGTGCTGCGCCCCTTTGCCTCGCAAAAAAGCCGTTGACAAGGATTCGAACCCTACCCTAAAGGCGCGGGCCTACCCCGTGCCCAGATGGCGGAATTGGTAGACGCACCAGCTTCAGGTGCTGGCGATCGCAAGGTCGTGGAGGTTCGAGTCCTCTTCTGGGCACCATTTTCCTCAGGCTATCAGAATAGTCTGAGGGCTTCCGAAAATTTTCGCGCCTCAACCACGGACGATCCCGCCATTGGGATCGCCGAGAGGTGATGCTATCCCGCCGTGGCCGATTGTCGATCGGACGCGTTATGGCCGTTCGATCGCCCAATGTTCGAAGGTTATGGGATCATGCGCAATCTGGGTCTTGCAGCGGCTGTCATGTTCTTGGCAGCATGTCCGGCGATGGGGGCGGAGGACAGCCCCGCCACGATATTCGGGCCGCTGTTCGCAGCGGTGCAGACCCAGCATATCTTCGCCGACGGCAAGACCTTCGCCGATGCGGTGGCCAAGCGCGATCCGGCCGCGATCCTGGCCGATTGCCGGCGGGACAGGCCGAAGGGGGCCGCGCTCAAGGCCTTTGTGCTCGCCAATTTCACCGTTCGCGGTGAGAATGATCGCGATGACGTACGGGCGCATGTCCGTGCGCTGTGGCCGCAGCTGACCCGCCCGCCGCTGGCGGCTACGCCCGGCGGCTCGGCGCTGGCGCTGGCGCGCCCCTATGTCGTGCCGGGCGGACGCTTCCAGGAAATCTATTACTGGGACAGCTATTTCACCATGCTGGGCCTGAAGGCCGATGGGCAGCAGCCGCTGGTCGAGGACATGATCGACGACTTCACCGACCTGATCGAGCGATACGGCCATATCCCGAACGGTACGCGCACCTATTATCTCAGCCGGTCGCAGCCGCCCTATTACGCGCTGATGCTGGACCTATCCGCCAATCGCGACCCCGCCGTGGCGGCGCGGCGGTTGAAGGCGCTGCGTACCGAATATGCCTATTGGATGCACGGTCGCGGCTGCGTGGCGCAGACCGGCGCGTGCGAGCGCGTCGTGCGGATGCCCGACGGCAGCCTGCTCAACCGCTATTATGACGACAAGGACACGCCGCGCGACGAAAGCTATGCCGAGGATGTCGCGGTCGCGGCCCAGGTGCCGAACCGGCCGGCCGCCGCCGTCTATCGCGATCTGCGCGCGGGGGCCGAGAGCGGATGGGACTTTTCCTCGCGCTGGCTTCGCGATGGCCGGTCGCTGGCGACGATCCACACCACCGACATCGTGCCGGTGGACCTCAACAGCCTGATCTGGACGATGGAGCGGCGCATCGCCACACGCTGCGAACAGGCCCATGACGATGTCTGCGCGCGCGACTTCACCACCCTGGCGGCACGCCGCAAGGGAGCGATCGACACCTATCTGTGGCAGGCGGCACAGGCGCGCTACGCCGATTGGGACCTGTCCCGCAGCGCGCCGACACCGGTCCTGAGCGCGGCAACGCTCCAGCCGCTGTTCGCCGGGCTGGCGTCGCCGGCGCAGGCCGATGCGGTCGCACGGACGACGCAGCGGCAGCTGCTCGCGACCGGGGGCCTGCGCACCACCACGCTGCGCACCGGACAGCAATGGGACGAGCCCAATGGCTGGGCCCCGCTTCAGTGGATCGCGATCGAGGGGCTGGCGCGGACCGGCCATGACACGCTCGCCCGGGATATCGCGCGGCGCTGGATCGACACCGTCACCACCGCCTATGCCGACACCGGCAAGATGCTGGAAAAATACAATGTCGAACAGCGCACGCCGGGCGGCGGCGGTGAATATCCGGTGCAGGACGGCTTCGGCTGGACCAACGGCGTGACCAGCGCCATTTTGGAGCGGTGGCCCGCGATACGGAGCGAGAGGCCGTAAGGAGCACGGTCGATCCGCCCCCCCGACGCGATGCCCATGCCGACCCGACGCCTGCGCCGAGCCGGGCGCGATGTGCGTCGAAGCCGCCGCCGGGCGGTTCCGCTTCGGGACCGGGCCGCTACAAGGCGCAAAAAGGGAAGCTTCGTTGTCACTCAGATCGCTGTCTCGCTGCTCCGGCATCGCCGTGAGCGTATCCATATTGTCGGCCTGCGTGCCCAGCGTGCAGCAGCCGGCACCCCCCGCGCCCGTGTCGGTGCCGATCACCGTGCAGAAGACGCCGCCCGCCGCGCTGCCGCCAAGGCCGATCCCGGCGCGGCCCCAGCCCTCCGCCGATCTTCTGAACGCGGTGCAGGCGCTCGGCGCGGGGTTCCAGGGCGAGGTCGGGATCAGCGTCCGCGATATCGATGAAGGATGGGTCGTCGCCTGGGAGGGCGACACCCCTCGCCCGCAACAGAGCGTCAGCAAGCTGTGGGTCGCCATCGCGGTCATGGACGCGGTGGACCGGGGGCGGCTGTCGCTGACCGATCCGGTGACGGTCACGCGCGCCGACCTGACCGTCTTCCACCAACCGATCCGCGCGCTGGTCGGCCCGAACGGATACCGCACGACGATCGGCGAATTGTTGCGCGGCGCGATGACGCGTAGCGACAACACCTGCAACGACGTGCTGCTCTGGAAGGTCGGCGGCCCCACCGCGATCAACCGCATGCTGGCCGACAAGGGCATCGCCGGCGTCCGGTTCGGCCCCGGCGAACGGCAATTGCAGGCGCGTACCGCCGGTCTGGAATGGCGACCGGAATGGGCGGGAGGCTGGGGCTTCCTTCAGGCGCGCGCCGCCATGACCTATGAGGCACGTGACAAGGCGCTGCGCCGGTATCTGGCGGCGCCGCTCGACGGGGCCTCGGCCAATGGCGTGACGCTGGGGCTGTCGCTGCTGGCGCAGGGCAAGCTGTTGAGCACACGGTCGACCGAATCGCTGCTGACGCTGATGCGCTCCAGCAAGACCGGCCCGCTGCGCCTCAAGTCCGGCCTGGGCACCGGCTGGACGCTCGCGCACAAGACCGGGACAGGTCAGGATCTGGGCAGCCTGTCGACGGGCTATAACGATGTCGGCCTGCTCGTCGCGCCCGATGGGCACCGCTATGCCGTGGCGGTGATGATCGCCAGTACGCGCCAGCCAATTCCGGTGCGGATGCGGTTGATGGGCAACGTCACCCGGGCGGTGGTCCATCTGAAGCGTTGATCGGGCGGGCGGCGACGCCCCCCTTATTCCTTGCGCGGCGCCTCCCGCACGGATGCGGGCGGGGGTGCGCCGGCCCCGTCGTCCAGCCCGCGCGCCTGCGCCTTGCGCCGCTTCAGATTCTCGCGGAGCGCCGCCGCCAGACGCTCGGCCTTTTCGTCTTTTGCCATGAACATTCGCATAATCCGACGAACAAGCGCTTGACAATGTCTGCCCGATCGTCTCTAGGCGCGCTTCCCGCGTTGAGACGCGAGTGCTGCCGTAGCTCAGTGGTAGAGCGCATCCTTGGTAAGGCTGAGGTCGTGAGTTCAATCCTCACCGGCAGCACCATTCTCCCCATCACCTCCCCTAAAGGGGTCCCCGCCCCGTAAGGGCGCGGAATTGGGGAGCTTTCCGCCCCCCACGCAAAAGTTGGTTGGGATCGTTTCGCCGGCTCGCTAGCTATGGTCGGATGAGACTCCGTTTTTCCTTTGGGGTGCAGGTGTTCGTCGGCATGGCCGTGGGCCTGCTGCTCGGCCTGCTCGCCCGGTCGCAGGGGCTGGCCGGCCTGGCCGAAGCGCTGCGCATCGTCGGCGAAAGCTTCGTGCAGTTGCTGAAGGTGCTGGTCGTGCCGCTGGTGTTCACCGCCATCGTCGCCTCGATCGCCGCGCTACGCGACCTGAACAATGCCGCACGGCTGGTCGCCGCCACCTTCATCTGGTTCGCCATCACCGCGCTGATCGCGGTCACCATCGGGCTGACGCTGGGCACCGTACTGCAACCGGGGCTCCATGCGGGCGTCGCGCCGGGCAGCGCGGTGCGGCCCGACACCGCCGGCTCGTGGCTCGACTTCCTGCGCGGGCTGATCCCGTCCAACATCCTCGGGCTGTCCGCCTCGACCAGCGCGGGCGATGGCGGCGCGCTGAAGACCGGGCTGTCATTCAACATCCTGCAGATCATCGTCATGGCGGTCGCGATCGGTGTCGCCGCCGTGCGGGTCGGCGACAAGGGCGAGAGCTTCCTGTCGTTCAACGCCTCGGCGCTCGCCATCTTCCGGCGTATCCTGTCCTGGGTGATCCGGCTGACCCCGATCGGCTCGGGCGCGCTGCTGGGCAATGCGATCGTGCGTTATGGCTGGCAGTCGCTGTCCGCGCTCGGCAGTTTCGCGCTGGCGGTCTATATCGGCCTGGGCCTCGTCCTGTTCGTCGTCTATCCGCTGCTGCTGCTCGCTAACGGCATGTCGCCCAAGCGCTTCTATGCCGCCGCCTGGCCCGCCATCCAGCTGGGCTTCGTGTCGCGCTCGTCGATCGCCACCCTGCCCGTCACCGAGGATGCGGTCGAGCGCCGGCTGGGCGTGCCGCGCGCCTATTCGGCCTTTGCGGTGCCCTTCGCCGCGACGACCAAGATGGACGGGTGCGCCGCCATCTATCCCGCGATCTCGGCGCTGTTCGTCGCGCAATATTATGGCCTGCCGCTGCATGTCGGCGATTATGTGCTGATCGTCTTGGTGTCGGTACTGGGCTCGGCGGCGACGGCGGGGCTGACCGGTGCGGTCGTCATGCTGACGCTGACGCTGTCGACGCTCGGCCTGCCGCTGGAGGGTGCGGGTCTGTTGCTCGCCATCGATCCGATCCTCGACATGGGGCGGACCGCGATCAACGTCGCGGGTCAGGCGCTGGTGCCGACCATCGTCGCGCACCGTGCCGGTCTGATCGAGGACACACCGCCTGTGGAACGCTTGCCGGAGGTGCCGCAAACAGGGTAAACACGGGGCCATGCTTGCGCTCGGTGTTCTGGTAAAGTAATACACGAGTGGCCGACCGCCGGAACCCTGTGATGCGCCCCGACCCGTTCAATCCCGACCGTATGCCGATCGACCGCCCCTATGAGCCGGTCGGGCATCATTATCCGCTCTATGATGCGGAGACGCAGAGCTGGTCCTTCGGCCCCGACGAGGATGAGCCAACGCCCGAACGGCCCCGCCGCCGCATCCATTGGGGCCGCTGGATCGCGCGCGGGCTGGGCGTGGGCATCATCCTGTTGGTCGTCGCGATCATCTGGCTGGCGATCACGGCACCGCTGTCGCGTTCGCTCCAGCCGCCGACGCCACCCTCGATCACGCTGACCGCCGATGACGGCACGCCGATCGCGCGGCGCGGCGCGATCATCGGCGCGCCGGTCGACGCGGCCAAGCTGCCGCCGCATGTGCGCGAGGCGTTCTTCGCGATCGAGGACCGGCGCTTCTATTCGCATTGGGGCATCGACCCGCGCGGCATCCTGCGCGCCGCCTGGCACAATCTCGGCTCGGGCGGGGTGCGCGAGGGCGGATCGACCATCACCCAGCAGCTGGCCAAGAACGCCTTTCTCGATTCCGACCGCACGGCGGGGCGCAAGATCCGCGAGGCGATGATCGCGCTGTGGCTGGAGGCGTGGCTGACCAAGGACGAGATCCTGTCGCGCTATCTGTCCAACGTCTATTTCGGCGACAATGTGTATGGGATCACCGCCGCGTCGAAGCACTATTTCGGTCGCACGCCGGACAAGCTGAACATCGGTCAGGCGGCGATGCTGGCCGGGCTGGTCAAGGCCCCATCGCGGCTCGCCCCGACCAGCAATCTAAAGGGCGCGCGGGCGCGACAGGCGGTCGTGATCGGCGCGATGGAGGATGCCGGCTTCCTGACCCAGGCGGAGGCCGATGCGGTCCAGCCGCAGCGCGTGCTATCCGCCCGGCCCGAAACGCTGCCCTCGGGCACCTATTTCGCCGATTGGGTCCTGCCCGAGGCGCGCGACCAGGCGGGTGAGATCAAGACCGAGGCGACCGTCCAGACCACGCTCAACCCGCGCCTGCAACGCATCGCCGAGCGGACGGTGCGCAGCGCGGGCCTGCGCGAGGCGCAGGTCGCGCTGGTCGCGATGCGCCCCGATGGCCGCGTCGTCGCGATGGTCGGCGGCAAGGACTATTCCAAGAGCCCGTTCAACCGCGCCACCCAGGCGCGGCGTCAGCCGGGCTCTGCGTTCAAGCTGTTCGTCTATCTGGCGGCGCTGCGCTCGGGCATGACCCCGGACTCGACCATCGAGGACGAACCGGTCGATATCGCCGGGTGGAAGCCACGCAACAGCGACGGCCGCTATCTGGGCAAGATCACGCTACGCCAAGCCTTCGCGCGCTCGTCCAACGTGGCGGCGGCGCGGCTGACCCAGGCGGTCGGCGTGAAGGCGGTGACCAAGGCGGCACGCGACCTGGGCATTTCCACCCCCATCGCCAATGAGGCGACGATCGGCCTGGGCACCTCGACCGTCAGCCTGCTGGAGCTGACCGCCGCCTATGCCGCCGTCGCCAATGAAAGCTATCCGGTCGCGCCGCATGGCCTGACCGATGTGCGCGAAAAGGGCTGGTACCAGTCGCTGACCGACCGCAAGACCGGCTTTTCCTCGGCGGTGCATGACGGGATGCTCGACCTGCTGTCCGCCTCGATCAAGTCGGGCACCGGGCGTCAGGCGATGCTGACCGTCGATGCTTACGGCAAGACCGGCACGACGCAGGATTCGCGCGACGCGCTGTTCGTCGGCTTCGCGCGCGACCTGGTGGTGGGCGTGTGGGTCGGCAATGACGACAACACGCCCAATCCCGGCCTTTCGGGCGGCGGCGTGCCCGCGCGCATCTGGCGCGCGTTCATGCAGTCCGCGCTCGACATCCCGCCGGTGGCGGCCCCCGTGGTGCAGGAAGAGGTCGATCCCGACGCCTATGCCAACGGTGTGGACGAAGAGGTGATGCCCGCCCCCGCCGATCCGGTCGGCGAGATCATCCAGGGTCTGGGCCTCGACCTGCGCACCGGCGAGGACGGATCGATCACCGTCGCCCCCGGCCGCCGCCGCCCCGAACGCGCCGGCCCCAGCCCCGACGATCGCCGCCCGCCCGACGAACGCTATGAGGGCGAGGGGGAGTAGCGAACGCTCTCGGGCGGGTGACGCTTTTTCCTTCGCGCCGTCGCGGCTTCGCGTGATCCCATTTGAAGTTCACGCGAAGCCGCGATGACGCGAAGAGGTTTTGTTCGCGCAGAGGCGCGGACCAAGATCCTGACCTTGGGCTGACGGGGCTTGCCCTTCCCCCCTCATCCCGATTACACGCGCGGGTATTCGCAAGGACCCGGTGCAATTCCGGGTGGCTATTCCGGCCGCCGATCCGCCGGACAACAGAATGCATGGCCCCATCCCCGCTCCTGCCCTCAGAGAGCGTGTCCGCCATGCGCGACATTCTGGTATTTCATGACTCTCCAAAGCTACCGAACCCAATGGTTCTCCAACCTGGGCGATGCGCGGCGCGATGTGCTGGCCGGTATCGTCGTCGCCCTCGCGCTGATTCCCGAGGCGATCGGCTTTTCGATCATCTCGGGCGTCGATCCGCGCGTCGGCCTTTATGCCTCGGTCGCGATCGCGATCGTCATTTCCTTTACCGGCGGCCGGCCGGCGATGATCTCGGCCGCGACCGCCGCCGTCGCGGTCGTCGTCACCCCGCTGGTCCGCGAGCACGGCGTCGATTATCTCTTCGCCGCGACCATCCTGATGGGGCTGATCCAGATCGCCGCCGGCTTGCTGCGCCTCGATCTGGTGATGCAGTTCGTCTCGCGCTCGGTCATCACCGGCTTCGTCAACGCGCTTGCCATCCTGATCTTCATGGCGCAGCTGCCACAGCTGACCGGCGTCACCTGGCATAGCTATGCGCTGGTCGCGGGGGGCCTCGCCATCATCTACCTGCTGCCGCGCGTGACCAGAGCGGTGCCCTCGCCATTGGTCGCAATCATCGTGCTGGCGGCGATCAGCATCGCCATGGGCCTGCCGGTGCGTACCGTCGGCGACATGGGCCGCCTGCCCGAGGGGCTGCCCAGCCTGGCGCTACCGAATGTGCCGCTCAGCTTCGAGACGTTGCGGATCATCCTGCCCTATTCGCTGACCATGGCCGCCGTCGGCCTGCTCGAATCGCTGCTGACCGCGCAGATCGTCGACGACATGACCGACACCGACAGCGACAAGCGGCGCGAGTGCGGCGGTCAGGGCGCGGCCAATATCGCCGCCGCGCTGGTCGGTGGCATGGGCGGCTGCGCGATGATCGGCCAGTCGGTGATCAACGTCACGTCGGGCGGGCGCAAGCGGCTGTCGACGCTGACCGCCGGACTGTTCCTGCTGTTCCTGCTCGCGGTGCTCGGCCCCGTGGTCGGGCGTATTCCGATGCCAGCGCTGGTCGCGGTGATGATCATGGTGTCGATCGGCACGTTCAGCTGGAACTCGATTCCCAATCTGCGCCGCCATCCGCCGACCTCCTCGGTCGTCATGCTGGTCACGGTGGCGGTGGTCGTCGCCACCCGCGATCTGGCGCAGGGCGTGCTGGCCGGCGTGCTGCTGTCGGGTGTGTTCTTCGCCGGCAAGGTCCGCCGCCTGTTCGCGGTCGAGCGGATCGCGGAGGGCGACGTCGTGCGCTACCATGTGACCGGGCAGATCTTCTTCGCCTCGGTCGACCGCTTCACCCGCGCCTTCCTGCCCGAGCAGGGACGCGCCGTGGTGATCGACGTGTCGGCGGCGCATTTCTGGGACATTTCGGGGGTCGGTGCGCTCGACAAGATCGTCGCGCGGCTGCGTCGCGACGGTTCGACGGTCGAAGTGATCGGCTATAACCGGGCCAGCGCCGATCTGGTCGACCGCTTCGCGCTGCACGACAAGACGGGGTTCGAACTGGGCGCGGTGCCGCACTGACGCATCAATGGGGCGGTGGTGTTGACCTGACCCACCGCCTCCCCCAAACGCCTGAGCCATGCGCTTTTTCTCGGACAATGCCGCCCGTATCCATCCCAAGGTGATGGAGGCCATCGCCGCCGCCGACCGGATGGATACCGCCTATGACGGCGACCGCTGGTCCAAGGCGCTGGACGGGCGGCTGTCGGAGCTGTTCGGCACCGACGTCGAGGTGCTGTGGGTGCCCACCGGCACCGCCGCCAACTGCCTGGCGCTCGCCGCGCTCTGCCCGCCTCATGGCGGCGTGGTCTGCCACCGCGACTCGCATATCCAGAATGACGAAGGCGGCGCGCCCGAATTCTACACCCACGGCGCCAAGCTGATGCTGGCCGATGGCGAGGGGGCGAAGCTGACCCCCGACACGATCCGCAACCTGATCGACGCGATCGCCAACGACGTGCACCGGGTCCAGCCGCACGCCATTTCGATCACCAACGCCACCGAATATGGCCGCGTCTATAATCCGGGCGAAGTCGCCGCGATCGGCGCGCTGGCGAAGGAACGGGGGCTGGGCTTCCACATGGACGGCGCGCGCTTCGCCAACGCCATTGCGCGCCTCGGCTGCACGCCGGCCGCGCTCACCTGGCAGGCCGGGGTCGAGGCCCTGTCCTTCGGCTTCGTCAAGAACGGTGCGATGAGTGCCGAGGCGCTGGTCTTCTTCAAGCCTGGCCTGGCTGACGTCACCCGCCGCCGCCGCAAGCGCGCCGGACTGTTGATGTCCAAGGGCCGTTATCTGGCGGCGCAGGTGCTGGCGATGGTCGAGAACGACCTGTGGATCGCGAACGGCGCGCTCGCCAACGCCTGTGCCGAGCGACTGGCCGGCGCGGCGGGCGACCGTCTGGTACACCCCGTCGAGGCGAACGAGGTCTTCCTGCGCGCCACGCCCGAGGAAGCGGCCCGCCTGCGGGGACAGGGTTTCGATTTCTACGACTGGGCGGAGGGTGAGATTCGCCTCGTCACAGCCTGGGACACCGATGCGCATCATGTCGCCGCGCTGGCCGACGCGATCGCCAGCCTGTGAGCGAGTTCGACACCAGCCCGCGCTCGACCCGCGCCGCCGTCCTGATCCCTTTCGCGATCGTCACGCTGATCTGGGGATCGACCTGGCTGGTCATTCGCGACCAGATTTCGGTTGTCCCCGCCACCTGGTCGGTCAGCTATCGCTTCCTGGTCGGCGGCCTGGCCATGGGGGCGTTCGCGCTGGCCCGCCGCGAGAGTTTCCGGCTCGGCACCACCGGCTGGCTGTTCGCAGGCGGGATCGGGCTGTTCCAGTTCGTCCTCAACTTCAACTTCGTCTACCGGGCGGAGGCGTTCATCACCTCCGGGCTGGTCGCGGTCGTCTTTGCGATGCTGCTGATCCCCAATGCGGGGTTCGCGCGGCTTTTCCTCGGGCAGCGCATGGGGCGGCAGTTGTTGATCGGCTCCGCCATCGCGATGGCGGGCGCGGCGCTGCTGTTCGTGCATGAGGCGCGGGTCGATCCCGCCGGGCCTACGCGCGCGCTGACCGGTATCGCGCTGACCATCGTCGCGATCCTGTCCGCCTCCACGGCGAACGTCATGCAGGCGACCAAGACCGCCAAGCGTTTTCCGATGCACGCTACCTTGAGCGTCGCGATGCTGATCGGCTCTGCGCTGGACGCCGTCATCGCCTATAGCCTGAACGGCCCGCCGGTGTTCGAGATGCGCGCCGGCTATATCCTCGGCATCCTCTATCTCGGCCTGTTCGCCTCGGCGTTGGCCTTTCCGCTCTATTACCGGGTGCTGCGCACCATCGGCCCGGCCAAGGCGGCTTATTCCAGCGTGATCGTGCCGGTCATCGCGATGAGCCTGTCGACGGTGTTCGAAGGCTATCGCTGGTCGCTGCTGGCGGGGGCGGGCGCAGGCGTGACCGCGATCGGGCTGGTCATCGCGCTCAAGGCGCGCAGGCCCAACCGGTAATCGGGATAGCGGGGACGCCAGTTCAGCACCCGCTTGGCCTTGCCGTTCGCCACCCGCCGGTTTTCGGCATAGAAGCCCCGCGCCGCTGCCGACAGGCTTTCCAGCGGCACGAGCGGCGGTGGCGGCAATCCGGCGAGCGTCGCGGCGTAGGACACCACCGCATCCTGATCGCATGGGTGATCGTCGGAGAGATTGTACGCGCCGGCCGGACCGTCGAACCCGGCGACGATCCCTGAGACGATGTCGGCGATATGCACCCGGCTGAAGACCTGTCCGGGCAGGCCGACCCGGTGCGCGCGTCCGCCACGAACCCGGTCGATCGGCGAGCGGCCGGGGCCGTAGATCCCCGGCAGTCGGAACACCCGCGCGCCCAGAGCCTGCCAATCGGCATCCGCCGCCGCCCGTGCCGCGCGTCGTCCCGAGCCGATCGGCGCGGTCTCGTCCACCCATGCGCCGCCGGTATCGCCATAGACGCCGGTCGAGGACAGATAGCCGATCCACGCCTGGGACCGGGCCAGTTGCGCGCCATAGGCGACCAGTACCGGGTCGACTTCGCTCTCGGGCGGCACCGAGGACAGGATATGCGTGGCGGCGGCCATCTCCGCCTCCACCCGCCCGCGGTCATCGAATCGCAGCGTGCCGCCGCGCCCATCACGGGTCGTCCCCGCAACGGACCAGCCGCGCCCTTCCAACAGAGCCGCCAAATGGCCGGCGGCATAGCCCATGCCGAAGATGAACAGCTTACTCACCCTACCTCCGTACATGGCCTTCGACGTCGCTGAGGCTGAACGGGCGTGGAGGAGGTTTGGCTGCAAAAGCCTTCCCGCTCCGACCGCCATCGCCGCCCGCCCCACCTCCGTTCACACTGAGCGAAGTCGAAGTGCGCGCCCGGGGACGGCCAATTGGCGAAGGTTATCCCTTGGCCTTCGACTACGCTCAGGCTGAACGGGTGTGGGGTGGTTTGGCGGCGAATACCTTCCCGCTCCAACCACCGTCGCCGCCCGCCCCACCTCCGTTCACACTGAGCGAAGTCGAAGTGCACGCCGGGGACGGGCCACTTGGCGAAGGTCATCGCTCAGCTTTCGACGACGCTCAGGCTGAACGAGTGTGGGGGAGGTTTGGCGCCCAATCTCCCCCCCTTCCTCACTTCGCCGCCATCGGCCCCTTGTACAGCGTGCCGAAATAATCGCCCTTGTTCCACACCGGCCGCTCCGCGCCGTCGGCGATCTCGCGCGCGATGGCGTAGTTCACGCTGACGAAGCGCGGCCCCTGGCTCCAGTCAATACCCTGGTCGATCTCGTCGCCCGGGCGGTGATAGCGATGGCCCATGAAGTCGGCGACCGCCGCCTTGCCCGGCCCGGCCTGCCCCGGCCACAGGAAGACCGAGGGGATGCCCTTCTGCACGAAGCGGAAATGGTCGGAGCGGACGAAAATCCCCTCCTCGGGCATCGGATCGGGCGAGACCGGCAGGCCCAGCGACCCCACCGCCTTGCGCACGATCGGCCCCAGGGTCGAGCGGTCCGCGCCGAACACGATCATGTCCTCGAACTTGTAGGTCAGGATCGGCATGTCGAGATTGACGTCGGCGACGATCGACTTGAGCGGCACGGTCGGGTGATTGGCGAAATAGTCCGAGCCGACCAGCCCCTTCTCCTCCGCCGTCACCGCCAGGAACATGACGGTGCGCTTGGGCGGGGTGGCGGCCGCCTTGAAGCGCTTGGCTTCCTCGATCAGGCTGGCGATGCCGATCGCATTGTCGAGCGCGCCGTTGTTGATCCGGTCGCCATCGCCGCCCTCATTGACGCCGATATGGTCGAGATGCGCCGACAGGACGACGACCTGATCCTTCAGCTTGGGGTCGCTGCCCGGAATGATGCCGATGACGTTGCTGCTGTCCATCGGCTTGAAGCTGGTCTTGGTGGCGACGGTCATCTGCCCCTTCGCCAGAATCGGCTTATAGGCGGGCTTGGTCGCGGCGGCGGCCTTCATCGCCATGTCCCAGTTCTTGCCGAACAGCTTGGCCGCCCCCGCCTGCGACAGCGTGCCGAGTACCGGGGTCGTCGGCGTCATGGCATGCGCGGTGCCGTCCGGGTTGGCCCAGGTCACGCGCGGCGCATCATAGGTGCGGGTCAACAGCGCGAAGGGCCGCTGGCGCCCGCCGGCGCGCGGCATGTCGATCTGGATCGCGCCGACCGCGCCCTTCGCCGCCGCCAGCGACGCCTTGTTGGCCGCCGATCCGAAAAAGGCGCGCGCCTCGCCGTCCAGCCCCGATGGCGTGCCGGGGACGAAGGCGACGATCTTGCCGCGCACGTCGACGCCCTTGTAATCGGTCAGGCCATATTGCGCGGCGTCGATGCCATAGCCGACGAAGACGACCGGCGCCGACAGGCTCGTCTCGCGCTTGTCGGGCACGGGCGCGGGCACGAAATCCTCGCCGAAGACCAGTTCCTGCGCCTGACCGCCGGCGGGCGTCCACATCGCGCTGCCCTTGTCGGCGACGTTATAGGCGACGAGCGGCACCTTTTGCAGATAGCCGCCCGCGTCGCCGCCGGGGCGCAGGCCCGCGGCGTAGAATTGCGCCGCGACATATTGCGCGGCGATGTCGTAATCGCGGGTCCCCGCCTCGCGCCCCGCCATCGCGTCCGACGCCAGGAACATGACATGCGCCTTCATCGCCGCCTGATCCTCGGGCAGCGGGGCGGTGATCGTCGCGTTGCGCTCGGCAGCGCTGCGCTGGGGCGTCGTGGTCTGGGCCATGGCCGGGGCGGTCTGGGCATGATCGTGACCAAAGGCGTGATCATGGTCATGCGCGATGGCGGCGGTGGACAGGAAAAGCAGCGGCAGCAGAGCCGTCGAACGCGACATGCAGGACCTTTCGGGAAGAAACAGGCCCTAGGGGTATCATGCCGCCCCCAGCGATCAAGCGGCATGCCGTGCCACTCCCGCTTTTTTCGGGCGCGCCCGCCATGGTCCTATCGCATCGGCAGGACTATATTCCCGCGATGGACATCCAGCACAGCGTGGCCCAGCCCAGCACCGCCCCCGCCGTCATCCGGCGCGAGGATTATTGCCCGCCGGCCTGGGCCGTGCCCGACATCGCGCTCGACTTTCGGCTGGACCCGGCCGAAACCCGGGTGCGTGCCATCCTGTCCGTGACGCGAAACGGCGCGCATGACGAACCGCTGCGCCTCGACGGTGCGGGCCAGACGCCGGTGTCGGTGAAGGTCGACCGCGTGGCGACGAACGACTGGCGGATCGAGGGCGAGCAGCTGGTCGTGCCGCTGTCCGGCGACGCCCATATCGTCGAGACCGAGGTGGTGATCGCCCCCGATCGCAATACCCAGCTGATGGGGCTCTATGCCTCGGGCGGCAATCTGTGCACCCAGTGCGAGGCGGAGGGGTTCCGCCGCATCACCTTCTTCCCCGACCGGCCGGATGTGCTCAGCGTCTACCGCGTGCGCATGACGGCGGATGCGCGGCGTTTCCCGGTGCTGCTCGCCAATGGCGATCCGGTGGCGCAAGGCACCCATGACGACGGCACCCACTGGGCCGAGTGGCACGACCCCTTCCCCAAGCCCAGCTATCTGTTCGCGCTGGTCGCGGGCGACCTGGCGGTCAACCGTTCGACCTTCACCACGATGAGCGGGCGGGAGGTCGAACTCGGCATCTGGGTGCGCGCCGCCGATCTGGCCAAGACCGATCATGCGCTGCACGCGCTGAAGCTGTCCATGGCGTGGGACGAGCGCGTCTATGGCCGCGAGTACGACCTCGACGTGTTCAACATCGTCGCAGTCGACGATTTCAACTTCGGCGCGATGGAGAATAAGGGGCTGAACATCTTCAACAGCCGCTACATCCTCGCCGATCCCGACACCGCGACCGATTACGATTATGACGCGATCGCCGCCGTCGTTGCGCATGAGTATTTCCACAATTGGTCGGGTAACCGGATCACCTGTCGCGACTGGTTCCAGCTTTCGCTGAAGGAAGGCTTTACCGTCTATCGCGACCAGTGTTTTTCCGCCGACCAGGGATCGGCGGCGGTCAAGCGGATCGAGGAGGTGCGCGGGCTTCGCGCCAGCCAGTTCCCCGAGGATTCCGGCCCGCTCGCGCATCCGGTGCGCCCCGAAAGCTATATCGAGATCAGCAACTTCTACACGGCGACCATCTACAACAAGGGCGCCGAGCTGATCCGCATGATGGCGACCATCCTGGGGCCGGCGAAATTCCGCGCCGCGACCGACCTGTATTTCAGCCGCTTCGACGGGACGGCCGCGACCTGCGAGGATTTCGTGGCGTGCATGGAGGAAGCGGGCGGCGTCGACCTGCGCCAGTTCCGGCTCTGGTATTCCCAGGCGGGAACGCCGCGCGTCTCGGCGGGCCTCTCGCACGAGCCCGGCGGCGGCCGCGCGGTGCTGCGCCTGGCCCAGCATGTCCCGCCGACGCCGGGCCAGCCGGTCAAGCAGCCGATGGTGCTGCCGCTGAAGGTCCGGCTGTTCGGCGCCGAGACCGGCCGGCCGCTGACCGACGAACGGCTGATCCTGCTCGACCAGGCGGCGGAGACGATCACCTTCGAGGCGGTCACCGAGCGTCCCGTCCTGTCGATCAATCGCGGCTTCTCCGCCCCCGTCGTCATCGAGAGCGATCGGTCGGCGGCGGATCTGGCGTTCCTGTCGGCGCATGACGACGACCCCTTCGCCCGGTACGAGGCGATGCAGCAGCTGATGCTGGACACTTTGGTCGCGGGCACGATCAACGGCGAGATGAATGCGCAGGCCGTGATCGACGCGGTCGCACGCACGCTCGAGGCCGAGGGGCTGGAGCCGGCCTTCCTCGCCGAGGCGGTGCTGCTGCCCTCGGAGAATTTCATCGGCGACCAGCTGGCGATGGTCGACCCCGATGCGATCCATGCCGCGCGCGAATCGCTGCGGCGGCAGATCGGACAGGCCCTGGCGCCCGTATGGCGGCGGCTTTACGGCGAGATGGCGCAAGGGGCCTATGTCTATTCCCCCGGCGCCAAGGGCCGCCGCCGGCTGCGCAGCGTCGCGCTTGGCTATATCGCGGCGAGCGGGGCGGAGGACGCCGCCGCGCTGGCGCTCGCGCAGTTCGACGCCGCCGACAATATGACCGACCGACAGGCGGCGCTGACAACACTGGTCAGCTCCGACGCGCCCGAGCGCGACATCGCGCTGGAACGGTTCCATGCGCGCTATGCCGACAATGCGCTGGTGCTCGACAAATGGTTCCAAACCCAGGCGCTGTCGTCGCGCGACGATACCGGTGCGGTTGTGGCGACGCTGGCCGAGCATCCGACCTTCACGCTGGCCAACCCCAATCGCGCCCGCGCGCTGATCGGTGCGTTCGGCATGAACCAGCGGGCGTTCAATGCCGCCGACGGCTCGGGCTATCGCTTCCTGGCGGACCAGCTGATTGCACTCGACCGGCTGAACCCGCAGACGGCGGCGAAGCTGCTGCCGCCGCTGGGCCGCTGGCGCCGGTTCGACGGGAACCGTGCGCAGCTGATGCGCGCCGAGCTGGCGCGTATCGTCGCGACGCCGGGGCTGTCGAAGGACCTGTTCGAGCAGGCCTCGAAGAGTTTGGAGTAACACTATTCCTCCCCTTGCAGGGGAGGTGGCAGGCCGTCAGGCCTGACGGAGGGGTGTCCGCCTCTCGATAGGGTGACACCCCTCCGACGCGCTCCGCGCGCCACCTCCCCTTACAGGGGAGGAATGTTACTGCGCCTTGGGCTTCAGAAACCCTTCCATCACGATCCAGCGGTAGAAGGCGTCGAACCAGCCGGTGCTGGTCGTCGCCTTCGGATACATGCCGAAGCCGTGCCCGCCCCGGCCATACAGGTGGAACTCGACCGGCTTCTTGGCGGCCAGCCACTGATCGATCAGGCCAAAGCCCTTGCCGGCGAACAGCGGATCGTCGGCGGCGATCGCGGCGAACATGGGCGGCGCGTCGGCGGGCACGGTCATCGGCTGGAGCGGGCCATAGATGTCGCCGATAAAGGCGGGCTTGGCCTGTCCGTCGAGCACCGTTGCGACGGTCAGCATCGCGCCCGCCGAAAAGCCGACCATGCCGACACGGGCCGGATCGACCTTCCATTCGCCCGCGCGCTGGCGGACCAGCGCGAAGGCGGCGCGGGAATCGGCGATCTGCGGCGCGAGGCCCTTCAGCGCCTCCTCCGGGTTCGGCCGCGTGGTGGGGCGCGCCACGCTGGAGAACATCGCCGCCATCGACTTTTCGAAATCGGCCATGCTGGCGGGCGTCTGGTTGAGCCGGTACTTCAGGACGAAGGCAGCGATGCCGCGATCGGCCAGCGCCTTGGCCACGTCCCAGCCCTCATTCTGCATCGACAGGGTGCGGAAACCGCCGCCGGGCGCGACGATGACGGCGGCGCCGGTCGCCTTGGCGGGATCGGGCAGGAAGGGGGTCAGCGTCGCCTCGGTCACGTTGCGCGCGAAGACGCTGTTATACTGGCTGTGCCAGCTTTCCTTGTTCTTGGCGCCCGGCAAGGGCCCGGTGTTCAGCGGAATGGCATTGGGTTGCGCGGGCACCGCGATCGGCACCATCTTATCGGCCTGCGCCATGGCGGGCGCCGCCACCGAGAGCGTTAGCAAAGCAGCCAGCGCATGGCCGGCCCAGCGTTTGGACGTCATATCCCCTCCTATCCTCCGTGGGTTATGTCCCTACGGTCGGAGGGGGATGCTACGCTTCGGGGCGTGGGGCGCAAGGGGTAATGTTAAGGCTAACAGGCGAGTGCCGGGCGTGGGCTTCGACTTCGCTCAGCCTGAACGGCTTTTGGTATCAAGCCCGGGGCCCCACCTCCGTTCAGGCTGAG
>NZ_JBNNOB010000053.1:0-22578 GCF_050274375.1 Sphingomonas sp. NPDC019816 | reverse complement strand
AGCGCATTCTGCCGGCCGCCGCCTACCTGTCGGGTGAATATGGCATCGACAACCTCTATGTCGGCGTGCCCGTCGTGATCGGCGCGAACGGCGTCGAGAAGGTCGTCGAGGTCAAGCTGTCGGACGAGGCGAAGGCCAACCTTCAGGTCTCGGTCGACGCGGTCAAGGAACTGCTCGTCGCCTGCAAGGGCATCGACGAGTCGCTGGCGTAATTTGTTCGTCGCTTTCCCATGTGCTCCCGCGAAGGCGGGAGCCCAGTACTGGGTCCCCGCCTTCGCGGGGACACATGGAGCGGCGGGATGACCAAGGTCGGCTACGTCTACATCATGGCGAGCCGACTGAACGGAACGATCTATATCGGTGTCACGAGCGACCTGGCGAAGCGGACCTATCAACACCGCAACGCCCTGGTCGACGGGTTCACCAAGAAATACGGTTGCAGATATCTGGTCTGGTATGAGGCCCATGACGAACTGGACAGTGCGCGGCTTCGCGAACGCCAGCTCAAGAAGTGGAACCGGGACTGGAAGCTGCGGCTGATCGAAGAGAAAAATCCGGATTGGCTCGACCTGTACGAGTCATTGTTTTGAGCGATCGCGCTCCCGTGACAGCGGAAGCCCAGAACTGGGTCCCCGCCATCGCGGGGACACAATGGAGTTGGGAGCTAAGATGAGCATCCTCGTCAACAAGAACACCAAGGTCATCACGCAGGGCATGACGGGTGAAACCGGCACGTTCCATACCCAGCAGGCGCTGGCATACGGCACGCAGATGGTCGGCGGCGTGACGCCGGGCAAGGGCGGCACCGAGCATATCGGCCTGCCGGTCTTCAACACCGTCGCCGAAGCCAAGTCGAAGACGGGCGCCGATGCGAGCGTGATCTACGTGCCGCCGCCCTTCGCGGCAGACTCGATCCTGGAAGCGATCGACGCGGAGATCCCGCTGATCGTCGCGATCACGGAAGGCATTCCGGTCCTGGACATGGTGAAGGTGAAGCGCGCCCTGTCGGGTTCGAAGTCGCGCCTGATCGGTCCGAACTGCCCGGGCGTATTGACGCCGGGCGAGTGCAAGATCGGCATCATGCCGGGTTCGATCTTCAAGAAGGGTTCGGTCGGCGTCGTGTCGCGCTCGGGCACGCTGACCTATGAAGCGGTGTTCCAGACCTCGAACGCTGGCCTGGGCCAGACCACTGCGGTCGGCATCGGCGGCGACCCCGTCAACGGCACCAACTTCATCGACGTGCTGGAGCTGTTCCTGGCCGACGACGAGACCCAGTCGATCATCATGATCGGCGAGATCGGCGGCTCGGCCGAAGAGGAAGCCGCGCAGTTCCTGCGTGACGAAGCCAAGCGCGGTCGCAGCAAGCCGATGGCGGGCTTCATCGCGGGCCGCACCGCGCCTCCGGGCCGTCGCATGGGCCATGCCGGTGCGATCGTGTCGGGCGGCCAGGGCGGCGCCGAGGACAAGATCGCGGCGATGGAAGCGGCCGGCATCAAGGTCGCGGCTTCGCCGTCGGAACTCGGCTCGACGCTGCTGTCGGTGCTGAACAAGTAAGGCGTATCGCGTCACCCCGGCACACCCGCCGGGGTCCGTGGCGGCAGGCGGGCCGCTCGCGGCTGCGGACCCCAGGCGGATGTGCCGGGGTGGCGATGAGTTGATAAGACGGGCGGTCGAGGAAGCGTCTCATGGGCTACGAAGGCCAGGAATTCAGCGACATCGCGGCGGGCGTCAGCCCCGCTTTCATCGAAACGCTCTATGCCAAGTATCAGGCCGACCAGTCGTCGGTCGATGCGGGCTGGCGGACCTTCTTCGAGGGTCTGGAGCAGGGCGTGGGCGCCCCCAGCTGGCAGAACACGCGCTGGCCGCTGACCTCGACCGACGATCTGACGGCGGGCCTCGACCCGACCCAGATGGAACCCGCCCCCAAGCCTGCCAAGGGTGGCAAGCCCGCCCCGGCAGCCGCTGCGGCCGCCGCCCCCTCGACCGCCGACATCGTCAAGGCGGCGGGCGACGCGATCCGCGCGCAGCTGCTGATCCGCACCTACCGGGTGCGTGGTCACCTGGCGGCGAACCTCGATCCGCTCGGCCTGTCGGGCCTGCGCGAGTTGCCCGAGGATCTGAAGACCGAATATCACGGCTTCACCGATGCCGATATCGACCGCAAGGTCTATCTGGGCGGCACGATGGGCTTCGAATGGGCGACCGTTCGCGAGCTGGTCGACACGCTGCGCAAGAATTACTGCGGCAATGTCGGCCTCGAGTACATGCACATCGCGGACGTGGAGGAGCGCCGCTTCCTCCAGGACCGGATGGAAGGCCAGAACAAGGCGATCGAGTTCACCGTCGATGGCAAGAAGGCCATCCTGAACAAGGTCATCGAGGCCGAGCAGTGGGAAAAGTTCCTCGGCAAGAAGTATGTCGGCACCAAGCGCTTTGGCCTAGATGGCGGCGAGTCGATGATCCCCGCGCTCGAATCGGTCATCAAGTACGGCGGCCAGATGGGCGTGCGCGAGATCGTGTTCGGCATGGCGCATCGCGGCCGTCTGAACGTGCTGGCCAATGTGATGGCCAAGCCGCTGCGCGTGATCTTCCACGAATTCGCCGGTGGCTCGGCCAACCCCGATGATATCGGCGGTTCGGGCGACGTGAAGTATCACCTCGGCACCTCGACCGACCGCGAGTTCGACGGTCACAAGGTCCATATGTCGCTGGTCGCCAACCCCTCGCACCTCGAGGCGGTCAACCCGGTCGTTTTGGGCAAGACCCGCGCGATCCAGACGATCGCCGACGACCTGACCGATCACACCGCCTCGGTGCCGGTGCTGATCCATGGCGATGCCGCCTTTGCGGGCCAGGGCATCGTGTGGGAATGCCTCGGCTTCTCAGGGATTCGTGGTTACAACACCGGCGGCTGCGTCCACTTCATCATCAACAACCAGGTGGGCTTCACCACCAGCCCGCAGTTCGCGCGCTCCTCGCCCTATCCATCGGATGTGGCCAAGGGCGTCCAGGCGCCGGTCTTCCACGTCAACGGCGACGATCCCGAGGCGGTGACCTTCGCCACCAAGATGGCGATCGAGTTCCGTCAGAAGTTCCACCGCGACATCGTGATCGACATGTGGTGCTATCGCCGCTTCGGTCATAATGAGGGCGACGAGCCGGGCTTCACCCAGCCGCTGATGTACAACAAGATCCGCTCGCACCCCGGCGTCGCCGAGACCTATGCGAAGCGTCTCGTGTCCGAAGGCGTGGTCGATCAGGCCTGGGTCGACGAGAATATCAAGCAATACACCACCCGCTGCGAAGGCGAGTTCGAGGCGGGTCAGAGCTACAAGCCGAACAAGGCCGACTGGTTCGCCGGTCGCTGGTCGGGTCTGTCGGCGCCGAAGGAAAGCGATCAGGGTCGCCGCAACGTGGAGACCGGCCTCGACAAGAAGCTGTTCGACGCGATCGGCCGCACGCTGACCACGATCCCCGAGGATCTGAAGGTTCACAAGACGCTGAACCGCGTGCTCGACGCCAAGCGCCAGATGTTCACGACCGGCGAGAATTTCGACTGGGCGACCGGCGAGGCCCTGGCCTTCGGCTCGCTACTCTCGGAAGGCTATGGCGTTCGCCTGTCGGGCCAGGATTCGGGTCGCGGCACCTTCTCGCAGCGTCACGCGGTGTGGGTCGACCAGACCGACGAGCACAAGTATGTGCCGCTCAAGACCGTCGAGCATGGCAGCTTCGAGGTGCTGGACAGCCCGCTGTCCGAATATGGCGTGCTCGGCTTCGAGTACGGCTATGCACTGGCCGACCCGAAGACGCTGGTCATGTGGGAGGCGCAGTTCGGCGACTTCGTCAACGGCGCGCAGATCATGATCGACCAGTTCATCACCAGCGGCGAGTCCAAGTGGCTGCGCGCCAACGGCCTCGTGATGCTGCTGCCGCATGGTTATGAAGGCCAGGGGCCGGAGCATAGCTCCGCACGTCCCGAGCGCTTTCTCCAGTCTTGCGCCAACGACAATATCCAGGTTGCGAACTGCACCACCCCGGCCAACTATTTCCACCTGTTGCGCCGCCAGATGCATCGTAACTTCCGCAAGCCGCTGGTCGTCTTCACGCCCAAGTCGCTGCTGCGTCACAAGCTGGCGGTGTCGAAGGCCGAGGATTTCCAAGGCGACAGCCACTTCCGGCGCCTGTTGTCGGACACCAACGGTGCCGCCGACGAGGCGACGACGCGGCTGGTCCTGTGCACCGGCAAGGTCGCCTATGACCTGATCGAGGCACGCGACGCGGCGGGCGACACGGGCACGCAGATCGTGCGCGTCGAGCAGCTCTATCCGTTCCCGAGCGACGCGCTCGCCAAGCGGATCGCGCGCATGCCGAACCTGCAGGACGTGGTCTGGGCGCAGGAAGAGCCGAAGAACAACGGTTACTGGTTCTTCGTCGAGCCGCTGATCGAGGAAGCACTGGCCGAGGCCGGGGCGAGCGTGAAGCGTGCGCGTTATGCGGGTCGTGCGGCGGCGGCATCGCCCGCCACCGGCCTGATGAAGCGCCACACCGCCGAGCAGGGTGCGCTGGTCGCCGATGCGCTGGGCCACAATGTCCGCGAGGAAATCCGCCGGACGCGCGGCGAGGGTAACACCACCGCCAAGCCGACCACGGCCGGGGCGGACTGAGACTGACGAGTGCCCCGGCCCTTTCGATGGGCCGGGGCGGGATGAAATCTGGCGCGGGCGTTTTGCCCGCCCGCGTAAGAGCCCCGGTTGATGGACCGGGCGGAGGAAATGGAAATGGCGACTGAAGTTCTGGTCCCGGTACTGGGCGAATCGATCTCCGAAGCGACGCTGGGCGAATGGCTGAAGCAGCCGGGTGACGCGGTGGCCGTCGACGAGCCGATCGCGAGCCTGGAGACCGACAAGGTCTCGGTCGAAGTGCCCTCGCCGGTGGCGGGTGTCATGGGCGAACATGCCGTCAAGGTCGGCGACACGGTGCAGGTCGGCGCGCTGCTGGCGACCGTCGATGCCGGTGGTTCGGCCCCGGCCAAGACCGAAGCGGCGACGCCTGCCGCGACTGCAGCTCCGGCGGCGGCCGCTCCGGCGCCCGCCGCTGCCCCGGCCGCCGACGAGTCGAGCGACTCGCCCGCCGCGCTGTCGCCGTCGGTGCGTCGTGCGGTGCTTGAGCATGGTCTCGACCCCGCGACGATCAAGGGCACCGGCAAGGACGGCCGCATCACCAAGGAAGATGTCGCCGCCGCCGCCGCCAACAAGTCGAGCGCCCCGGCTCCGGCCGCTGCTCCTGCCGCTGCGGCTCCGGCCGGTTCGGCGCGCAAGGAAGAGCGCGTGAAGATGACGCGCCTGCGTCAGACGATCGCCAAGCGCCTGAAGGAAGCGCAGAACACCGCCGCGATGCTGACGACGTTCAACGACGTCGACATGACCGCGGTGATCGAGGCGCGCGCCAAGTACAAGGACCTGTTCGAGAAGAAGCACGGCGTCCGCCTGGGCTTCATGGGCTTCTTCGTGAAGGCCGCGACGATGGCGCTGAAGGACATCCCTTCGGTCAATGCGTCGATCGAGGGCGATGAGATCGTCTATCACGACTATGCCGACATCTCGGTCGCCGTCTCGGCGCCGAACGGCCTGGTCGTGCCGGTCATCCGCGATGCGCAGGACCTGACGGTCGCGGGCATCGAAAAGACGATCGGCGACTTCGGCAAGCGCGCCAAGGACGGTACGCTCAAGATGGACGAGATGAAGGGCGGCACCTTCACCATCTCCAACGGCGGTGTGTTCGGCTCGCTGATGTCGACTCCGATCATCAACCCGCCCCAGTCGGCGGTGCTGGGCCTCCACCGGATCGAGGAGCGTCCGGTCGTCGTCGACGGTCAGATCGTCATCCGCCCGATGATGTACCTGGCGCTGTCCTACGACCACCGCATCATCGACGGCCGTGAGGCGGTGACCTTCCTCGTCGCGCTGAAGAACGCGATCCAGGATCCGACGCGCATCCTGATCGACCTCTGATCGCTTTGTGATCTATACGGGCCCTCGAACGGTCGAGGGTCCGTTTTTGCTGTGACAGGCGGGTGCGCCCGCAGGCTGGACCCCGAGAGCCGGGGAACGGGAGAGACAAATGGCTGAGTATGACTATGACGTCCTGGTGATCGGCGCCGGCCCCGGCGGCTATGTCGCGGCGATCCGCGCGGCGCAGCTGGGCCTGAAGACCGCATGCGCCGAAGCGCGCGAGACGCTGGGCGGCACCTGCCTCAATGTCGGCTGCATCCCGTCCAAGGCGCTGCTCCACGCGTCCGAGCTGTTCGAGGAAGCATCGCATGGTGCCCTCGCCAAGTTCGGTGTCGAGATCGAGGGCGCCAAGCTCAACCTCGACCAGATGCATGCCGAAAAGGCCAAGGCGGTCGGCGAGCTGACCGGCGGCATCGAATATCTCTTCAAGAAGAACAAGGTCACCTGGCTGAAGGGCAAGGCGGCGTTCCAGGATTCGAGCACGGTCAAGGTCGGTGACCAGACCGTCACCGCGCGCGACATCGTGATCGCGACCGGCTCGGTCGTGACCCCGCTGCCGGGCGTCGAGATCGACCAGAAGGTCGTCGTCGATTCGACCGGCGCGCTGGCGCTGCCCAAGGTGCCGGAGCATCTGGTCGTCATCGGTGGCGGTGTGATCGGTCTTGAGCTCGGCTCGGTCTGGCGGCGCCTGGGGGCCAAGGTCACGGTCGTCGAATATCTCGACCAGATCCTGCCCGGCTTCGATGGCGAGGTCCGCAAGGAATCGGCCAAGCTGTTCAAGAAGCAAGGCATGGAGCTGAAGACCTCGACCAAGGTGACCGGCGTCACCGTCGAGGGCGACCGCGCGACCGTGTCGGTCGAACCGGCTGCTGGCGGCGCGGCGGAAACGCTGTCGGCCGATGCCGTGCTGGTCGCGATCGGCCGCAAGCCCAACACCGACGGGCTGAACCTGGAAGCCGCCGGCGTGAAGCTGAACGGCCGTGGCCAGGTCGAGATCGACCATGACTTCGCGACCAATGTCGACGGCGTCTGGGCGATCGGCGACGTGGCGCCGGGCCTGATGCTCGCGCACAAGGCCGAGGACGAAGGCGTCGCGGTGGCGGAGAACATTGCTGGCCAGACCGGCATCGTGAACCACGATGTCATCCCCAGCGTCGTCTACACCATGCCCGAGATCGCCGGTGTCGGCCTGTCGGAAGAAGCCGCCAAGGAGCGCGGCGAGGTCAAGGTCGGCAAGTTCCCCTTCATGGCGAACAGCCGCGCCAAGACCAACCGCGACACCGATGGCTTCGTGAAGGTCATCGCCGACGCCAAGACCGATCGCGTGCTGGGCGTGTGGATCATCTCCTCGCTCGCCGGCACGATGATCGCCCAGGCCGCGCAGGCGATGGAGTTCGGCGCGACGTCGGAAGACATCGCCTACACCTGCCACGCGCACCCGACCCATGCCGAGGCGCTCAAGGAAGCTGCCATGGCAGTGCAGGGCAAGCCGATCCACATATGATCGGGTTTTACCGGATGGCAGAAAGGGCGGGCACTGCGAAGTGCCTGCCCCTTTCTGTTGGTTTGCGTAGTGAAGAATAATGGGATGTACCGCGGGCGGCCACGTCGCATAGACATTGGATGTAGCTTTCGGAGATGCTATATCCAAAAGACGATTTCGACGTCGACGCCGGTGTTGCTCCTAGACCGCAGTCTCTGAGCGGCTATACTCGGAGACACGACATGGACGACGGCCAACTCGTTGCCGCTAGACCGCAATCTCTGAGCGGCTATACTCGATTCCTGCGCGCTGGCCATGTCCTTGGGTTGCCGCTAGACCGCAATCTCTGAGCGGCTATACTGCAGCCTGTTGACTGGCTATTCTGCCGAGAGTTGCCGCTAGACCGCAATCTCTGAGCGGCTATACTACGCGGGCGTGATGGTCACGGTCATGGGCGGTTGCCGCTAGACCGCAATCTCAGAGCGGCTATACTTAGGTGCGCTGCGTGATAAGATCGCGGTCAGTTGCCGCTAGACCGCAATCTCTGAGCGGCTATACTCCGCCGTATCGAGCGGGAAGGCCGCCGCGTGTTGCCGCTAGACCGCAATCTCTGAGCGGCTATACTCGCTACCCAGGCCAACCCGTCGATCTTGCGGTTGCCGCTAGACCGCAATCTCTGAGCGGCTATACTGGATCGCCGCGCTGGCGAGCTGACCAAGGCCGTTGCCGCTAGACCGCAATCTCTGAGCGGCTATACTGCGACCCACCCGCGGCCCGTCCGTCAGATCGTTGCCGCTAGACCGCAATCTCTGAGCGGCTATACTTTCGCTGAAGGTCTGTGAGTCCTACGGCGTGTTGCCGCTAGACCGCAATCTCTGAGCGGCTATACTTAGGTATGGCGTAGATTGTTGACGAGTTGAGTTGCCGCTAGACCGCAATCTCTGAGCGGCTATACTTTGTCCGTTGATTGATATGCGACAAGTACTGTTGCCGCTAGACCGCAATCTCTGGGCGGCTATACTATGGCGGGTGTTGCTTCGCTTTGCTTATTGGTTGCCGCTAGACCGCAATCTCTGAGCGGCTATACTGATCGCTATCGATGTGGGATTAGCCGTAGCGTTGCCGCTAGACCGCAATCTCTGAGCGGCTATACTGTTCTGACACGCTTGTTGTGTGTCGGTTCTGTTGCCGCTAGACCGCAATCTCTGAGCGGCTATACTTTGTCAGGTTCTGTGCAGTGCGGCTTTCATGTTGCCGCTAGACCGCAATCTCTGAGCGGCTATACTAAGTATTCATCCTCAGTCCGCTTCGCTATAGTTGCCGCTAGACCGCAATCTCTGAGCGGCTATACTATATCGTTCGTTTAAGCGATAGACGGGCTGGTTGCCGCTAGACCGCAATCTCTGAGCGGCTATACTCGTGGGCGCGTAGTGGTCGTTTCTTTATTCGTTGCCGCTAGACCGCAATCTCTGAGCGGCTATACTATCCGCACGTTCCAGCCGCGCCGGCCGGACGTTGCCGCTAGACCGCAATCTCTGAGCGGCTATACTCTGGGGTATCACGGAGCCGGAACAGTTCGCGTTGCCGCTAGACCGCAATCTCTGAGCGGCTATACTCCTCGTCTGCACGGACGGCAGCTTCTGCGAGTTGCCGCTAGACCGCAATCTCTGAGCGGCTATACTTGCCACCGGCACCGGCTCGACCACCACTTGGTTGCCGCTAGACCGCAATCTCTGAGCGGCTATACTCGGGGCGGCGGGTGAGCAGGGGGCGTGGGTGTTGCCGCTAGACCGCAATCTCTGAGCGGCTATACTTCAGGCGAACCTCTTTCTTGATGAAGTCCAGTTGCCGCTAGACCGCAATCTCTGAGCGGCTATACTGCGAGGTGTCGAGCAGCAGATTGGCGATGCGTTGCCGCTAGACCGCAATCTCTGAGCGGCTATACTCGGCTGGCCATCATCACCGGCCTTTGCTCGGTTGCCGCTAGACCGCAATCTCTGAGCGGCTATACTCCCGGCGGAACGCGGGCTCAAACCGCACCGGTTGCCGCTAGACCGCAATCTCTGAGCGGCTATACTACCATGTGCCCGCGATTGGCGGCAGGCTCAGTTGCCGCTAGACCGCAATCTCTGAGCGGCTATACTCGCTTGGAAACCGACCCGCGCCCGCATCAAGTTGCCGCTAGACCGCAATCTCTGAGCGGCTATACTCAGCGGTAAGGAGGTTGAGCATGGCCATGGGTTGCCGCTAGACCGCAATCTCTGAGCGGCTATACTATCAGGAAAGGACGGCACCATGAAGTTTGAGTTGCCGCTAGACCGCAATCTCTGAGCGGCTATACTAACTTGTAGGTCGGAAAGATCGTCGCGCGGGTTGCCGCTAGACCGCAATCTCTGAGCGGCTATACTGATGACGGCCGCGATACCGGCGCGGTCCGAGTTGCCGCTAGACCGCAATCTCTGAGCGGCTATACTTGTCACCGAGCGCGTCAAGCGTCTCGAAGAGTTGCCGCTAGACCGCAATCTCTGAGCGGCTATACTCGATTGCGTCGCGGAGACGCGGGCGATGCCGTTGCCGCTAGACCGCAATCTCTGAGCGGCTATACTGTCGAGCTGCGCATCGCCACGTCGGAACCAGTTGCCGCTAGACCGCAATCTCTGAGCGGCTATACTACTTCACCGCCGAGCAGATCGCGCGGCTGGGTTGCCGCTAGACCGCAATCTCTGAGCGGCTATACTCCCCCGCCATAGCGGGGATTATGTCAGGGCGTTGCCGCTAGACCGCAATCTCTGAGCGGCTATACTCCTTACGCAGTTCATCTACCAGCACGGCTCGTTGCCGCTAGACCGCAATCTCTGAGCGGCTATACTGGGCGTGAGCTGCCAACGCAAAGAGGTCATGTTGCCGCTAGACCGCAATCTCTGAGCGGCTATACTAGCATGAGCGACGACCTGAAGGTGGATTGGGTTGCCGCTAGACCGCAATCTCTGAGCGGCTATACTCCGCGACAAGATGGCCAAGGGGCGACATTGGTTGCCGCTAGACCGCAATCTCTGAGCGGCTATACTACTATGTGGAAGCTGGCCAGCGAGCAAGGCGTTGCCGCTAGACCGCAATCTCTGAGCGGCTATACTCGAACGTCCGCGCTAGGAAGCTACCGATCCGTTGCCGCTAGACCGCAATCTCTGAGCGGCTATACTCTCGGGCCTTCCGCAGCGCCGGTGTGTCCAGTTGCCGCTAGACCGCAATCTCTGAGCGGCTATACTAGAGGGGATGACATCGCCGACGCCTTCCTCGTTGCCGCTAGACCGCAATCTCTGAGCGGCTATACTCGAACAATAACACGCTGCGTTGGTGCACGGTTGCCGCTAGACCGCAATCTCTGAGCGGCTATACTGTCTGTGACGTTCGACGGGGCAGGGCGGCCGTTGCCGCTAGACCGCAATCTCTGAGCGGCTATACTCCGCCCCGCCCCGCTGACGACCCAGCCTGAGTTGCCGCTAGACCGCAATCTCTGAGCGGCTATACTAACTTGTAGGTCGGGAAGATCGTCGCGCGGGTTGCCGCTAGACCGCAATCTCTGAGCGGCTATACTCGTGAATGGCAATCTCGTCTTCACCTCCGAGTTGCCGCTAGACCGCAATCTCTGAGCGGCTATACTCGTGCGGATCGGCGGGGCCTTGCGCTTCTGGTTGCCGCTAGACCGCAATCTCTGAGCGGCTATACTTTTTCCTTCGTACCCGGCTTCATCTTCGACGTTGCCGCTAGACCGCAATCTCTGAGCGGCTATACTCAGAGCCCATACCAGCGCGTCGGCTCTGTCGTTGCCGCTAGACCGCAATCTCTGAGCGGCTATACTGCGTCGTCGTCCGCGCCTTCGTCAGGCGTCGTTGCCGCTAGACCGCAATCTCTGAGCGGCTATACTGGGGAGCGCGTCGGAGTACCACCGCATAGCGTTGCCGCTAGACCGCAATCTCTGAGCGGCTATACTGCGAGGTGCTGACGGCGATAGGACGAAGTGGTTGCCGCTAGACCGCAATCTCTGAGCGGCTATACTGCCTGGCGCTGCAACCCCTGAGCAAGGCGTGTTGCCGCTAGACCGCAATCTCTGAGCGGCTATACTGGATGGTGGGTTATCCCGTTGAAACACAACGGCGAAATCCGCCATCCGGTATGGTCAAAACGATCGGCAATCATCAGAACAGAGCCAATTGATCAGGGTTTTTGCGCGGCTGTCGGCGGGATTGGCCGGCGAAGCGGATGATATTCTCATATTGCCGGTCGGTGAAGCTCAATATGTGGATCTCGCCTTTGTCGGGGAGGTTCGCCTCGATCCGGCGGAGATAGGCTTCCATCTGTTCCTTGCCGCTGCAGAAGCGGGCATAGACCGAGAACTGGCTTTTCTCGAACCCCTCGTCGAGCAGATATTGGCGGAATTTGGTGGCGGCGCGCGACTCGGACTTGGTGGTGACGGGCAGGTCGAACATCACGAAAATCCACATCAGCCGATATCCCGACAGTTGTGACGCGCCGCTCGCGGGGATGGGCGCGGTGGCGAGACGACGGCTCATCGCGCGATCAATCCGTCCAGGGCGGCCAGTTCCAGCGCGGAGGGCGGCGCGGGCAGGATCAGATCGGTGGCACGGCCGGTCTGGAAACTGCGTGCCAAGGTCTGCGCGGTGCGCTGGATCGCGAGCCAGACGGTGGTGACCCCGTCGTCCAGCATCAGGTCGACCGCGATCAGGCCGGCATAGGCGCGCTTGGCCTCGGCCGTCACCCCGGTGATGCCATGGGTCATCAACCGGATGGTCAGCGCGTCGACCAGCGCGCGGAACGGCTCGATCACGTCGTCGGCGAGTGCGAAGGGGTTGCCGCGATGCGCGTGATGGACGCCGATCGACGGATGCAGTCCCGCCGCCACGACCGCACGGGCGCAGGCGGCGCGCATCACCGCATAGCCATAGTTCAGCAGCGCGTTGGCACCCTCCGCATCGCGGTCGCGCCGGAACGCCTCGCCCATCAGGAGCGGCCAGTATCGGCGCGCGGCCTGCGCCTCGATATTCTCGGGGTCGCCCGATCCGACCTTGCGCGCCAGATGATCGAAGGCGGTGGCGGAGTGGCCGTTGGCCGCCAGCACCGCGCCCTGCCAGCGGATCTTCGCCACCACGAGGGAGCGCCACAATTGTTTGGACAGCGGACGCCCGGCCTCCCATTGCGCGCGCATCCGGCCGTTCTGGGCGTGATGACCGTCGATCGGCAGGCAGATGGCGGCGGGGCTGTGGTTGTTCCCGCACAACAGCATTACCGCGCCGCGTTCGGCCAAAGCGACGATCAGATTGGTCGACCAGGTGACGCCGTGCGCGTGCACGATGACCGCGCCGACATCGTCGAGCGGGACGCGGCCGACCTCGACTCGCTCCTCCGAGACGATCAGGAAGCCGCGATGGGCGGACAGATGCCGGTTGTCGGTGGCGATATCGACGATCCGTTCCAAACCCATCGCGGCCGCGTCCCTCGTCAGTCGACCGGCGCGACGCGGGGGCGGGTGCGCCTTACGGTCTTACGGGCGGGAAAGCCTGGGTCGAGCACGCGGCCCAGTTCGTCGATACGGACCTGACGTGCGCGCCAGCCCTTCAACGTGTTGGGGGAGGGGTAGATATAACGAAACGGATCGTCGGCATCGCCGTCACGCGCCTTGAGCGCGCCGCCTTCATGCGGGGGCGCGACGGCGAACTGCTTTTCGGAAAATTTGACGACGCGAACCAGTTCACGATCCCCTTCGGTCCGTTCGATCGCGAGAATGTCGTTGCGCTGCAGGCTGAGAATCTTGCGGGCGGCCGGATGCGGCCGTGCCTGTTCGGTCGACTGATGCGCGTCGAACATCGACACGACCTGACATCGCCATTTGCCGTCCGGCATATCCCAGACATCGTAACGATAATTGCTGTCGCCCTTATAGCCCTTATAGGCCCGGCCCTCGGCATCGCGGATCGGGATGACGGTCAGCGTTTCGATTACGCGGACCCGGCGGATGCCGCGATAGAGGAGCGGCCCCAGTTCGTGAAACCGCGCGATCCGTGCCTCGAACGCCTTGCCGTCCAGCCCCTTGGTGAACTCGGCCAGCGCATCGCGTAGCAGCGGATCGCGGACCCGCGCGATGTCGGCGGGTTTCCTGATCGCCGATAGCGGCACGCGGCGCACGACGATGCTGTTGCCCTTGGCGTCGGTCTCGCCGGTCAGGCCATAGGCGGTATCGTTGTGAAGGCGACCGGCCGTCTGGTCGCGGCCGCGCGCCAATCCCGCCTTGGCCACGGTGCCATGGTCGGGACGGTGCGACACGATGATGTCATTGACCGCCACGCGCAGATCGTCGCGAAAGCCGTCCCAGGGCACGGGAATATGGATGCGCTCGCGCCCCTCGCTACCGTTCTGACCCGAAGCGCGGGCGATGGCCTGCAGCATTCCCCGGTCGACGATCGCGACGACCAGCGCGTCGATCGCGTGATGGCGGTGGTCGAGCCGGTTCTTTGGCTGGTCCGCGCCGCCGCCGAAATTATGGTCGGGCAGCAGGTCGTTCAGCCCCAGCTTGCGCCGGACCATTTCCGTGAGCCGGCCGGGCGAAACCCAGACATGGCCCGATCCCTCGCCCCGCCCGGGATACAGCCAGGACAGATATTCGCGCGCCAACCGGCCGAGATATTGCGTGTCGACCAGGTGCCGCGCCAGGAAGCCGTCTTCCGTCGCGAAGCGCTGCATCGCATCGGGTTCGAACCGCCAGCGCTTGGGCTTGGGCAGGCGCGAGGCGCGCTCGGCGATGTCGGGCCAGCGATCGGTATGTCCCCAGGTCTCGTAAGGCGAACGGCGGCGTTTCTCGCGATTGGCCTCGCGCAGACACAGCAGCTTGTTGCCGTTCGAATCGTCCAGCGTCTGGGAGAAGGGCAGGATGTGATCCACCTCGACCCGGTCGGAAAACAGCATGTCGATCGAAATCTGCTCGCCGGTATAGATGCAGCGCCGGTCGAGGACGTTGCCGGGATTGAGTTCCTCCCACAATTTCAGCAGCGCACGGTTGGCGCCGGTATCGCGCTGGCGGATTTCCTCCAGCTTCTTCGAGCGTCCTTCGGCGGCCAGCCGGTTGTCGCGATTCTCGCTATTGCGCTTCTTCTTCTCGTCCTCGTTCAGCTTCAATTCGCGCGCGAGTTCGATCGCGATCTCCTTGGGCGGGCCATAGGCGCGGATCAGCCGGTTCACGACATGGCGTAGCTGATTCAGCCCGATATGCACGGTCGGGTTGGTCAGGCGGCCGATCCGCATCTCTTCCGGGTCGGTCGGCTCGGCGGTGCCGGGCATGATATGGCGTTCCAGGGCGACGCCATAATAGGGGAGCTCGGTGACGTCCTCGTCATCGCGGCGGTCACGGAAGTCGCTGTGATGACCCAGTCCCGAGCGTTGCACCGCCTCGCTATAGACGACCACCCGCCCATCCTCGGTCCGGTCGTGGAGCAGCGAGTCGATCAAGGTCGTGGTCGCGGTCGGCCCGAACCGGCCATGGCCTTGTGGCAGTCGCGCGCCCAGCACCGCCGCGGCCTGTTCGAGCGACAGATCATAGGCCGCGATCAGCCAGTCGCTAAAGGCGGCCTCGTCCGCTTCGCTCTCGATCGCCATCAGCCGTTGGACGGCCTCCCATTGCTCATTAGTCGACAGATGCTGCCAGCGCGTACTGAAGCGGGTCTTCTTACCCATTTCGGCCGCGACTTCGTCGCCCTTCAAATCCGTGCGATTGTCGCTTTCCTTGTTGAAACGATCGGCCGGATCGAGCTTCAGTTCCTTACGCATTGCTACGAAGCTGGCCTTGGGACGAGTCTTCAAGAACAGGAAGAGTTTGTCACGCTGTTCGGGCGTTAGCCTTTGCGCGACTTCGCCCGCGCGCACGATCATCAGCGCGTTGATCTCTTCGAGTAGACGGCGCTTCTGAAACAGCGGATGCGCCTTGGGCAGGCGGGTCTCGCCGGCGACCAGCGTACATTGCCCGACCTGCGGCGCGCGAAGCGGACGCTGGTGGAAGATGATCTCGTACAACCGGTCGTGGACCTGCGGCGTCAGCGTGTCGGGGTGATGCGGTGCCTGCGCGGCCCAGATCTCCTCGAACTCCTCGGCGATCAGCGCGCGCGAGGGATAGAAGTCATAGCCATCACCCTTCGCCCCCTCGCCGGTTTCGGGACGCAGGCGCGTGCGGACCGAAGGGATGTGATTGGCATCGGTGGCGGCCCGGCGGCGCTGATGCAGGAACTCGCCCAGCGTGCGGGCGCCCTGCTCCTCCATCTGTTGATTCAGCCGGTCGACACCGACCGCGATCTTGCCCGCTTCGTCATCCTGGCCGCGATCCGCCTTGCGGTTGGACTGAAAGCCGCGCCGCTGGTTGAGGTGGAACAGCGCCCGGCCGATTTCGAACAGCGACAATTCCTCGTCGAGCGCGCGGGCGCGCAGGGCATAGGGGTCTTCGCTTGCCAGCCTTTGCCGCTCACTTTGATCGGCAGGGAACAGGCCGTCGCGGATCAGATATTTGAGGAGCGCGGCCTGACGTTGTTTGAACCGGTCACGCCGCCGCCGCATCGCGCGCGCAGCACGCCGATCGACCGCCAAGGAAGCGCCGGACTTGGGATCGCGCCCGTCGCTGAAGATGCGCGAGCCCATGGCGAGGATGCCGGCGGGATCGCCCGCACGGTCCAGTCGGAGCGCTGCCCATCCCAGTGAGTTCGCACCGAGATCCAATCCAAGCCGCCAGTCCATAGCTCCCCCATCCATCGTTCACCGGGATGATGGACCCCTTTGTGTACCGAGAAAAGGGCGGTGCACGGAATAGGAAGTCAAACCATAACGGCGGCAAATGGACTTGACCGGGACGCGGTCTTCGGTGATGTTTGCGGCCTCAGAGATTGCGGTACTGGCGGCTAACAAGCAGTCATGTCTGCACCAGATAAGGCCAGCGCTACGGCGCTGGCTTTTTTCTTGTCCGGTGTATCGGGCGTCGACCCAAGCAAAAGGGCGACGGAGTGATACCCCGCCGCCCTCTCATCTCTCAGGCCAGAAGGCGGCCGGACTTACGCCTCGACTCCGTCCCCGTAATTCGCCAGTTCGTCGCCCATGATGCGGGTGACGTGCAGCACATTGGTCGACCCCGGCGTACGGAAGGGGACGCCGGCCATCAGCACGACCTGATTGCCCGCCTCGGCGATGCCGTGGCGCAGCGCCATGCGCTTGGACTTGCCGACCATCTCCTCGAAAGACTCGACGTCGCGGGTGTGGACCGCGTGACAGCCCCACAGGAGACCCAGACGACGCGCCGTCTCCAGCTGCGGCGTCAGGACCAGGATCGGCACCGAGGGGCGCTCACGCGCGACGCGGCGTGCGGTCGAACCGCTGGTGGTGAAGCAGATGATCGCCTTGGACGACACGGTGCGCGAAATGCCGGCCGCCGCTTCGGCGAGCGCGTCGGCGGTGGTCGGGTCGGGGGTCATCGCGGTGAAGTGGACACGCTCGCCGTGGCCGGGGTCGTTTTCCACCGACACACCGATCGCGTTCATCATCGCGACCGACTCGACCGGCCAGGACCCCGCCGCCGACTCGGCCGACAACATGATCGCATCGGCACCGTCATAGATGGCGGTCGCCACGTCCGACACCTCGGCGCGGGTGGGCGAGGGGCTCTGGATCATCGATTCGAGCATCTGGGTGGCGACCACCACCGGGCGGCCCATGCGGCGCGACACCTCGACGATACGCTTCTGAAGCGGCGGCACGGCCTGGGGCGGCAGTTCGACGCCCAGGTCGCCGCGCGCGACCATCACGCCGTCGCACTGCTCGACGATTTCCTCCAGCCGATCGATCGCCTGCGGCTTCTCGATCTTGGCGAGGAGGGCGGCACGCCCCTTGATCAGGCCGCGCGCCTCCATCAGGTCCTCGGGACGCTGCACGAACGACAGGGCGATCCAGTCGACACCCTGCTCGACCGCGAAAGCCAGGTCGGAGCGATCCTTCTCGGTCAGCGCGGCCATCGGCAGCACGACGTCGGGAACGTTCAGCCCCTTGTTGTTCGACAGCGCGCCGCCGACCTCGACCAGCGTGGTGATCTTCTCGGCATCGTGGAAGGCGACACGAAGGACCAGCTTGCCGTCGTCGAGCAGCAGGCGCGCGCCCGGCTCGATCGCGGCGAAGATCTCCTTGTGCGGCAGCTCGACGCGCGTGGCATCGCCCGGCGTCGGGTCGCGATCGAGCACGAAGGTGCTGCCGGTTTCCAGCATGACCTTGCCATCGGCGAACTTGCCAACACGCAGCTTCGGCCCCTGAAGGTCGGCCAGGATCGTGGTCGGACGGCCGAAGCGTTCCTCCAGCGAGCGGATGGCCTTGATGAGCGGGATCTTCGACTGCTGATCGCCATGGCTCATATTGATTCGGAACGCATCCGCCCCCGCCTGGAACAGGGTGGCGATCGTCTCGGGATCGCTGCTGGCCGGGCCGAGCGTGGCGAGAACGCGGACTTTGCGCGAACGCGGGGGGAGGGCCTTGGTCATCATCACATCCTGCTGCTTTGCGGCCAGTGTCCTAAAGCCTAATGCGTTACGATCAACCTAGGAGCGACGAATATGAGCGATAGCGTGGATGCGTTGAATGCAATCGATGATCAGGCGGCGGCGGCGGCGTTCCGGCGGCTGGTGATGCACCTGCGCCACCGGACGGATGCACAGAATGTCGACCTGATGGGGCTGGCGGGGTTCTGCCGCAACTGTCTGTCCGACTGGGTGGGCGAGGCGGCCGGTGTCGACAAGGCGGCCGCGCGTGAGGCGATCTATGGCATGCCGTACGACCAGTGGAAGGCCGAGCATCAGGGTGAGGCGACGCCGGAGCAGCTGGCACGCATGGCCGAGAGCGTGAAGAAGAACCGTTAACCCCCGCTTGAGCGCAGGCGCGGAACCGCCTAGACCGCCCCCGATCCCGACATCCGCGCCGGACCGACCTTGCCCATGGGCGGGCACGTGCGTCGTGGCGGCGGATTCCTGGGAGCGGACCGGATTTCAAGAAGGTTGTAAGACAATGGCGGACGAGAATTTCGACAGCAGCGGCAATGTGACGGCCGACGAGCTGCGCCTGCTGATCGAGCGGGCCGAGCGGCTGGAAGAAGAGAAGAAGGGCATTTCGGACGACATCAAGGATGTCTTCGCCGAAGCCAAGGCGCGCGGGTACGACCCCAAGGCGATCAAGAAGATCATGCAGATCCGCAAGAAGAAGCGCGAAGAATATCAGGAAGAGGAAGCCATCCTCGAAGTGTATATGAAGGCACTGGGCATGATCTGATCCCGGTTTCGGGTTTCGGAAATGCGAAGGGTGGCGGGGCTGGTGGCTCCGTCGCCCTTTTTGTTTGTGGCAAGTGGCGGGGCGTGGCCTTCGACTTCGCTCAGGCTGAACGGGGGTTTGGGATTTTGAGCCACAAATACCCACCCCGTTCAGCCTGAGCGAAGTCGAAGGCCAAGCGAAACCCTCACCCCATCTCCGCCGCCTGGGTCGTCCACCCGAGCCGCGGAATCGTGATCGACCGCTTGCCCGTCAGGTCGGTGCGGCACACGAACAGGTCGCGGCTCTCGATATAGGCGATCAGCCGCTTCACCCGGCCCAGCGAACTCGTGCCATACGTCTCGGCGATCTTGGTATCCGGTGGGCAAGGCAGCCCCTCGCGCGCGGCCCGCGCGACCAGCAGGAACGCGCCCAGCATGTCGTCGGGCAGCATCGCCGCCAGCGCCAGCGCCTCCTGCCAGTCGGGATCATTCACATCGAAAATCCCCGCCCGTGCGCAGGACAGGCGCCGGGCGAAACCATTCAGATCGAGCGGCGGCCGGGCCAGCCCCGCCATCCGGCAGCGCACTTGGAAATCCTGGAACAGCACCGAGGCGGGCCGGAAGGTCGATTCGGGGTCTTCGACGATCGCGCGCAGCACCTGTTCGTAGATCGCCTCGACCTCGCCCTCGTCCATTTCCGGCGCGGGGGGCGCGGCGGTGGTCGGCAGCGGCGGGCGGCCGAGATCGGCCATGAGTTCCTCGGCGGGCACGCGGCGCGGCCGCGAGTCGAAGGTCATGGGCAGCGTCGGGGCTTCCTCGACCGGCGCGAAGAGCAGTTCCTGCAAATCGGGCGGCGGCGCATCGGGCAGGGGGGTCAGCTTGGGACTGCCCGAGCGTGCCGAGGTCTCGACCGCGCCGATCTTTACCGTGATCGGCCGTCGCGAGACGGCTGGGCCGAGCGCCAGGAAGGTGCCGCGCGCCAGGTCGCGGATCGAGTCGGCCTGTCGCCGCTCCATGCCGAGCAGATCGGCCGCGCGCGCCATGTCGATGTCGAGGAAGGTGCGGCCCATCAGGAAGTTGGACGCCTCCGCCGCGACATTCTTGGCCAGCTTGGCGAGTCGCTGGGTGGCGATCACCCCCGCCAGGCCCCGCTTGCGGCCGCGACACATCAGGTTGGTCATGGCGGATAGCGAAGCGCGGCGGACCTCCTCGGTCACCTCGCCGCCGGTCGTGGGCGCGAACAGCTGCGCCTCGTCCACCACCACGAGCGCGGGATACCAATGCTCGCGCGGGGCATCGAACAGCGCGTTGAGGAAGGTCGCGGCGCAGCGCATCTGGCCTTCGATCTCGAGTCCTTCGAGACTGAGGACCACCGAGGCGCGGTGTTCGCGGATGCGGCTGGCAAAGCGCCCGACCTCGCGCTCGGCATAGTCGCCCGCCTCGATCACGACATGGCCATACGCCTTGGACAGGGTGACGAAATCGCCCTCGGGATCGATGACCACCTGTTGCACCTGGCCCACCGATTTCTCCAGCAACCGGCGCAGCAGATGCGACTTTCCCGACCCCGAATTGCCCTGCACCAGCAGGCGGGTCGCCAGCAGTTCCTCAAGATCGATCGGCACCGACGAGCCACGCTCGTCGGTTCCCATATCCACGCGTACCGTCATGACTCTGGCGTTTGGCCGATCAACGCCCCAAGGAGCAAGGCATTTGATTCCTTGCCGAGGAGCGCCCCGCTTATGGCTTTATCGACCGCCGCCGAAATCGCCCGCCGCACGCTGGGCAAGCCCGCGCACGAATTGGATGAGGAAGAACGCCAGGTCATCGCCGATATCGAGTCGGGTCAGCTCAGCGCGCGCGACGCCGCCGATGTCGCCGACGAGACGTCGACCTGGGGTGAGAAGCTGGCCGACCGGGTGGCGGCGATCGGGGGCAGCTGGGGCTTCATCATCACCTTTTCGGTGATCCTGCTGGGGTGGATGCTGCTCAATTCGGACGTGCTCAGCCATTTCGGGATGGCGTTCGATCCATACCCCTACATCTTCCTGAACCTGATGCTCTCGACGCTGGCGGCGATCCAGGCGCCGGTCATCATGATGAGTCAGAACCGGCAATCGGCGAAGGACCGGCTGGCGGCCAGCCTGGACTATCGCACCAATTTGCGGGCCGAGATCGACATATTGCGGCTGCACCACAAGCTCGACAACGGAGTCACCGAACGGCTCGATACGCTGGAGGCGAAGATCGACGGGTTGGCAAAGGCCCTTGCGCGGTCGTAAAGAGCCCGATCATCTCAAGAGGCACCGATGGCAGGCCACAGCAAATTCAAGAACATCATGCACCGCAAGGGCGCGCAGGATAAGAAGCGCTCGGCAGCATTTTCCAAACTTTCCCGCGAAATCACCGTCGCGGCGAAGATGGGCACGCCCGACCCGGACATGAACCCGCGTCTGCGCGCCGCCGTCAACGCGGCCAAGGCGGCCTCGATGCCCAAGGACAATATCGCGCGCGCGATCGACAAGGCCTCGCGCGGCGACGGGGAGAATTACGAGGAAATCCGCTATGAGGGCTTTGGCCCCGGCGGCGTCAGCCTGATCATCGAGGCGCTGACCGACAATCGCAACCGCACCGCGACCAACGTGCGCACCGCGGTGTCGAAGAATGGCGGCAACCTCGGCACCGCCGGTTCGGTCAGCCATGGCTTCGACCGCATGGGCCTGATCAACTATCCGGCCAGCGCGGGTGACGCCGAAAAGGTGTTCGAGGCGGCGTTGGAAGCGGGGGCCGAGGACGTGACTTCGTCGGAAGACGGTCATGAAATCTGGACCGCACAGGCCGATCTGCACGAAGTCGCCAAGGCGCTGGAGCCCGTGCTGGGTGAGGCCGAAGGTGCCAAGCTCGCCTGGCGTCCGCAGACCATGGTGTCGGTCGACGAAGCGGCGGCGGCGACCTTGTTCAAGCTGATCGACACGCTGGACGATGACGACGACGTCCAGACCGTGTGGGGCAATTACGAAGTCTCCGACGAAGTGATGGAAAAGCTCGGCTGATCCTGACGCCTCCCCGGTCTTGTGCGGGGGAGGGCAGGTGGCACGTGCAATACTTATGACCCCACCCCCCGCCATCATTCTCGGACTCGACCCCGGCCTCGGTACCACCGGCTGGGGCGTGATCGCGGCGGAGGGCAATCGTCTGCGCCATGTCGCCAACGGTCAGATCAAGACCGAGCCGTCGATGGTGCTGCCGCGCCGCCTCGCGAACCTGCATGCCGCGCTCTATGACGTGATCCGCCAGCAACAGCCCGACGGCGCGGCGGTCGAGGAAGTGCTGGGCAACAGCAATGCGCAGTCGACGCTGAAGCTCGGTCAGGCGCGCGGCGTCGTCCTGCTCTCGGCGGCGCAGGCCGGGCTGATCGTCGGCGAATATCACCCCAGCATCGTCAAGAAGGCGACCGTCGGCACCGGCGGTGCGGACAAGAAGCAGGTGCAGGCGATGGTCGGGCATCTGCTGCCCGGCGTGAAGCTGACCGGGCCGGATGCGGCGGATGCGCTGGCGGTGGCGATCACACATGCGCATCATCTCGCGAGTGCAAGGGCTATGTCGCGGCGGGCGGGGGCGGTTTAGCGCCGCCGTCTGGCTTGTGGCGAAGCCCTCCCCCATCCCCTCCCGCCTGCGGGAGGGGTGCGTTACCGGGCTATCGGCAAGCACTACTTCAAGGTGTTCCTGCATGCGAACCTTGGCACGCCCCTCC
>NZ_JBNNOB010000052.1:0-22675 GCF_050274375.1 Sphingomonas sp. NPDC019816 | reverse complement strand
AATCTCCCCCACCTCCGCGGGGTGGAGCAGCCCGGTAGCTCGTCAGGCTCATAACCTGAAGGCCGCAGGTTCAAATCCTGCCCCCGCAACCATACCCTCGCAAACGACACACTACGCCGCCCCCTCAGGGCGGCGGCGTCGTTTATAGCATACGCCGCATGGCGATACAGCGTGTAGGCTGCATGACGTGGCCCGTTTCCTCATCCACTTCGACCTAAGCCGGCCCTCGAAGGGGCGGACGGAATGAAGCGGAAGTAGTTTTGCCATCGCAGACTATTGGCCGTTTGCGGGAATTCGAAGTGGATAGAGGGGCCACGATACATTGCCGCAGGGCATCGCCTTCGCCGGGCGAGCATGGCTGATCTGACAGCGACCAGGTCAGACTGCGGGGTATCGGGCATAGTGATAGCGTTGGCACCGGGCACCAAGGTGTATCTCGCCTGCCGACCGGTCAGCATGCAGAAGGGCTTCGACGGGCTGACCGCGCTTGCCAGCCAGGTACTCTGCGCCGACCCGTACTCGGGCCACCTGTTCCTGTTCCGGGGCAAGCGCGGCGACTATCTGAAGGCGCTGTACTGGGACGGCTCGGGCATGTGCCTGTTCGCCAAGCGGCTGGAGAAGGGCCGGTTCGTGTGGCCGCCACTGGTCGACGGCGGCATCGTGCTCAGCCCCGCGCAACTGGCGCTGCTCATCGAGGGCATCGACTGGCGGCGCACTGTGGCACCGGGCCCGGTGACGGCGCCGACCCTCGTCTGAACGGCGCTTTTTTGTCCTTTTTGCTTGGCCCGAGTCCGGCCGGTGGTAGGATGGGCCATGTCGCTGGCGATGGTCGATCTCCCTCCGACCCGGACGAACTGCGCGCCTTTGCACAGGCGTTGCAGGCCAAACACGCAGCCACTGCTGCGGAGCTGGCCAGCACCGCGGCCGAGCTCCGTGCGGCCAAGGCGACCATCCAGCTGACCGCGCTGGAGATCGAGAAGCTGAAGGTCCAGCTGGCGCATCTCAGGCGTATGCAGTTCGGCCAGTCGTCCGAGCACCTCTCCCGCGAGATCGAGCAGCTAGAGCTGCGGCTGGAGGAGTTGGAGACGGTCGAGGCTGAGGCGAGCAGCGCGTCCGCCGACGCCAGCGTGCCGCCACCCGCCCGTGAGAAGCGCAAGCCCAAGCGCCTGCCACTGCCCGACCATCTGCCGCGCCACGAGGTCGTCCACGCGGCTCCGCATGCCGACGGCTGCGGCGCGTGCGGCGGGACGATGTCGGCGCTTGGCGAGGACGTGACCGAGGTGCTGGAGTATGTGCCCGGCCGCTTCCAGGTCGTGCGCCACGTCCGCCCCAAGCTCGCCTGCCAGCGCTGCGACGCCATCACCCAGGCGCCGGCTCCGGCGCTGCCCATTCCGCGCGGCAAGGCCGGTCCCGGCCTGCTCGCGCACGTGCTGGTGTCAAAGTATGCCGACCACCTGCCCTTGTACCGGCAGGCGGAGATTTACGCGCGCGAGGGCGTCGACCTCGACCGCTCGACCATGGCGGACTGGGTCGGCCAGGTCAGCTGGCTGTTACAACCGCTGGTCGACCACATCCGCGCCCACGTGTTCGCGGCCGACAAGATCCACACCGACGACACGCCCGTGCCGGTGCTGGCGCCGGGCACCGGCGAAACGAAGACCGGCAGGCTGTGGGTGTACGCCCGCGACGATCGGGGTTGGCAGGGCATCGGCCCGCCGGCAGCGGCCTACTTCTACACGCCAGACCGCAAGGGCGAGCGGCCGCGCGCGCACCTCGCGGGCTTCAGTGGCTTTCTGCAAGCGGACGGCTATGCGGGTTACGACCAGCTGTATGATGGACGCCGACAGCCCGGCCCCATCGTCGAGGTGGCGTGCTGGGCGCACGTCCGGCGTAAGATCTACGACGTGTGGAAGGGGACCGGTTCGACCACGGCTCGCACCGGCGTCACCATGATCGATCTGATGTACGAGGCGGAGGAACTCGGGCGCGGGCTGCCGCTGGAGGACCGGCTCGACCGCCGGCAGGTCGTGAGGGCAGCGGTAAACGGCTTCTTCAACTGGGCCGAGGACACCACGCGCCGCATCTCGGGCAAGGGTGCGCTCGCCGATGCCATCCGCTATGCCGTCAAGCGCCGCGACGCGCTGACCCGCTTCTGCGACGACGCGCGGCTCGAGGCGGACAACAACCGCGCCGAGAACTGCCTTCGTCCCGTCGCGCTCGGCCGTAAGAACTACCTCTTCGCCGGCTCTGACAAGGGCGGCGAGCGGGCTGCGGCGATCTACACCCTCATCCAGACCGCCCGGCTCAACTTCGTCGACCCCCAAGCCTGGCTGCGCGACGTGCTCACCCGCATTGCCGACGGACACCCGGCTAACCGCATCGGCGAACTCGCGCCGTGGCATTTCTCTAACAACTGAATCATGCGGGCAGAAAGCCTTGGGCGCGTACCGTTCAACGGCGAGCCGCAGGTCTGTCGAGAACTGCTACTATAGCGGTGACGATGAAAGGTGAGAGCAGCATGAGCAGTGCGCCAAACATATCAACTCCGGAGCCGTCCGGCGCTCGCTGGTAGGCAATACTCTTTTCAAGCCACCACCCATTAGCTGCCAACGTAAGTGTCAAGCCAAGTAGCCACGGCAGGAGCCGGGTAGATGAACGAAATGCCAGATATAGAAAAGGAAATGCCGTCAGCACGGCATTGGTTGTGACCACACCAATTTCGCTCAGATCAATGTCACGGCTCGAAGCAGCCGCAAAAATTAGTCGCTCACCGATGGACACGGCAGCGCCAATCACGATTGCGAGAACAATGAGTGCTACCCGGGGGGAGCGTTGGTGCGCCTCTGCCATGCGCTACCATATGCTCGCTCCGAAGGCTTCGCTAGTCGCGGCAGATGGACCATCAACCTTAGGTCGTACGGTACTGGTCGGACGCATACGGGCTGCATGACGTGGCCCGTTTCCTCATACACTTCGACCTAAAAGCCGGCCCTCGAAGGGGCGACAGTGCCTTGCTGCCGAGTCCGGTGCGGCCTGCGGGGCGAACATTGCCGGGAATATGCCCGCCCGATCTGGAGCCACCCACGCCTTATCACGGGCGCATGCCCTGTCCTTATCCTTGCGCTATCAGGTCCGTCAGCATCCGAAGCGTGGCGTCCGATGCGACCCAGCGTCCGGCGTAGAGCCCCTTGGGTCCGAACAGTGCCTCGGCCATTCCGTTTCTCCCGGCCTGCTGCCAAAGTTCGCGAAGTTGGTCGGCCATGGGATCGTCGACGGCGCCATGCTCCCCGCAGACATGGATCACCCATGCCGCCAAGGCTGCTAGCGTCGCCGGACAGTCTTCGCTGCGGGACCCATTGATCGCCAGCGCGTCGAGCCACCGGGGGCCGATCTTCTGCGATCCGTCCATGGCGATCTGGGCAAGGCGGTGGGGCAAGGCGGCATTGCCGAAGCGTGCGATCAACGCATCGGCATAGGCGTCCAGATCCTGCCCAGGCGCGGGGGCGATCGTCCGCGCGGCCTCGATTCGCATGAGACGCTCGATCATCGGGCGGAGGGCCGGATCGGCGATCGCCTGATGGACATAGCTGTGGCCCGCCGCAAGCCCAAGATAGGCCAGTGCCGAATGGGCCCCGTTGAGCATCCGCAACTTCGCGGTTTCATAGGGGCGGACGTCGCTGACCATTTCGGCGCCCACGCGGTCCCAGCCGGGGCGGGGGGTGGCGAAGCGATCTTCGATCACCCATTGGCGGAAGGGCTCGGTCACCACCGCCGCGTCGTCGTGCATGCCCAGTCTTGTCGCGACCTGCTCGTAATCGGCGGCTTGCGTCGCGGGCACGATGCGGTCGACCATCGTGGAGGGGCAGGCGCATTCGCGCGCGAACCATGCCGCGTCTTCGGGGGCAAAGCGGTCACAATAGGTCTGCAATAGCCCGGTCAGAACCTGGCCGTTCTCCGCCAGATTGTCGCAGGACAGGATGGTCAGCCCGCCGATGCCGGCGATCCGGCGGGCCCGCATCGCGGCCGCGAGGATGGTGTAGATGGTCTGCCCCCGGGCGGCGGCCTCCAGGTCCAGCGTGCCGTCGGGGCGACGCAGATATCCCTTTTCCGTGACCGTCAGCGTGACGATCCGCGTCGATGGCATCGCCAGCCGTTCCGCAAGACCTGTCGGATCGTTCGGTGCGACGATGACGTCGCGCACCGCGCCGATGATCCGGGCCTCGTCACCGTCCGTGCCACCACGCGTCGTGACCGAATAGAGGCCGTCCTGCGGCATCATGGTGTCGCGAACCTGCGGCGATCGGAGCGAAACGCCGGTGATCGCCCAGTCCCGGTCGCCGCCCGCCATCGCATCGTCGGTAAAGACGGCCTGATGCGCGCGGTGGAAGGCGCCGATGCCCAGATGCACGATCCCCACGGCCTGCGCATCGCGGTCATAGGCGGGGCGTGACACGTCGGGCCGAAGCCGCGACATCGTGGCGGAGGACAGTCTCATATCCGATATGCCTTGCGAACGAGGGTGCTGGTCAGCTCATGGGCGATTTCGGCCGCCTCCCAATCCTCGATCCGGTGTTCGGCGACGAGCCGGGCGAGAAAGGCGCAATCGACCCGGCGAGCCACATCATGTCGCGCCGGGATGGACAGGAAGGCGCGCGTATCGTCATTGAAGCCGACCGTGTTGCGGAAGCCCGCCGTCTCGGTCGTCATCTCCCGGAAACGACGCATCCCCTCGGGACTGTCGTGGAACCACCAGGCGGGCCCCAGCTTCAGGCAGGGATAATGGCCGGCGAGTGGGGCCAGTTCGCGCGCATAGACGCTTTCGTCGAGCGTGAAGAGGATGATGGTCAGGTCACGCGCATTGCCGACCACATCCATCATCGGCTTGAGGGCATGGACATATTCGGTGCGGACCGGGATGTCGGCGCCCTTGTCGCGGCCATGGCTGGCGAACAGGCCAGCATTATGGTTGCGGAACGATCCCGGATGGATCTGCATCACCATGCCATCCTCGACGCTCATCCTGGCCATTTCGGTGAGCATCTGGGCGCGGAACAGTTCGGCGTCGTCGGCATCCCAGGAGCCGCCGACGATGCGCGCGAACAAGGCCTCGCATTCGGCGCGCGACAGATTGGCGGTCCGCGCGGTGGGATGGCCGTGATCAGTCGCGGTCGCGCCCGCCGCGCGGAAGTCGGCACGGCGCTTGCGATGCGCGGCCAGGTAGCCCGACCAGCTGTGCACATCCTCCCCGGTCAGCTCGGCGAAGGTCGTGAGCGCGCCGGCGAATTGCTCGTGTTCGATATCGATCACGCCATCGGGGCGATAGGTGGTGACGACGCGGCCCCGCCAGCCCGAAGCGCGGATCGCGTGATGCGCATTGAGATTGTCCTGCGCCCCTTCCGTCGTGGCGAGGAAATCGATGCGGAACCGGTCGAACAACGCGCGGGGGCGAAACGCGTCGGTCGCCAGTTGCGCATTGATCGCGTCGTAATAGTGGTCGGCGGTCTCCGTCTCCAACCGCACATCGATACCGAAGACTTCGGCGAAGACATGGTCCAGCCACAGCCGGGTCGGCGTCCCCCGAAACAGGTCGTAATGCGCCGCGAAGGTTCGCCATGCCGCGCGCGGGTCGGTCGCGGGCACGCCGCCCCGGTGCGGGATCGCCAGCGTGTCGAGCGACACCCCCTGCGAATAGAGCATGCGGAACACATAATGATCGGGTGCCAGCAACAGCGTGGTGGCGTTGTCCCAGGCCGCGTCGGTTGCGAACCAGCGCGGATCGGTATGACCATGCGGGCTGACGATGGGCAGGTCGCGGATATCCGCATAAAGACGGCGGGCGATGTCGCGTGTCGTCGGGTCGGCCGGAAACAGCCGGTCGGGGTTCATCTCAAGCGGTCGTGCCATCGTCAGTTCGCCTTTCCATGCGCCAGCCCGCGCTCCAGACCGCGCAGCTCGGCCAGCCCGCGCATCCGTCCCAATAGCGAATAGCCGGGATTCGTCACCTTGGTCAGGTCATCGATCATCTGGTGGCCGTGGTCGGGGCGCATGATGATCGAGCGATCCTCGCGCTGTTGCAGCCGGACGATCTCGTCCACCACCTCCACCATTTGCGCGCTGCCTTCCAGATGCGCGGCCTCGTGGAAGGCGCCGTCCGGCTCGCGCTGGACGCTGCGCAGATGCAGGAAGCCGATGCGCGAACCCAGGCGCCGGACCATGCCTGGCAGATCGTTGTCGGGCCGTACGCCGAATGATCCGGTGCAGAAGCACAGGCCGTTGGCCGGGCTGGGCACCGCGTCGAACAGCGCGGCCACATCGGCCTCGGTGCTGACCATGCGGGGCAGGCCGAAGATGGGAAAGGGCGGGTCGTCGGGATGGACGACCAGCTGGATACCGCACGCCTCCGCGACCGGGCAAAGCGCTTCGAGAAACGCGATATGGTTCGCGCGCAGCCGTTCGGGGCCCGTATCGGCATAGCCCTGGATCGCCTCCAGGAACTGGACGGAGGTGAAGCTTTCCTCGCTGCCCGGCAGGCCGGCGATGATGGTGCGCTCCAGCCGCAGGCGGGCCGTGTCGTCCATGGCGGCATAGCGGCGGGCGGCGCGCTCCACCAGCACCGGGTCATAGTCCGTCGCCGCGTCCGGGCGGCGCAGGATATGGATGTCGTAGAGCGCCACCACCTCCAGCTCGAAGCGCAAGGCGCGCGCGCCGTCGGGCAACTCCCAGGCCAGGTCGGTCCGGGTCCAATCGAGCAGCGGCATGAAGTTATAGGTGACGGTGGTAATGCCCTCGGCCGCCAGATGGCGCAGCGTTTGCGCATAATGGTCGAGCAGCTGGTCGCGATCGGGGCCCGCGGTCTTTATCGCCTCGTGGACGGGCACGCTTTCCACGGTGGTCCAGGCCAGCCCCGAAGCCTCGATCGCGGCACGGTGCGCGGCGATTTCGTCGCGCGGCCACACCACGCCGTTGGGGATGTGGTGAAGCGCCGTCACCACCTGGGTCGCACCCGCCTGCCGGATATGGGCCAGCGGCACGGGATCGTTGGGGCCGAACCAGCGCATCGCCTGCGTCATCAATTTCGGGTGCATGGTCGGGCTTTCTGTAAGGTCTTGCTGTGCAGGTCAGCGGGGGATTTCGGGGTTCGAGGCGAGGCTCGGGGACGTTGGCCCGTCGATCGGCCGATGCGGCGAGCGTGGCGGCGCGTCCGCCGTGCTAGGGAACGCGAGCGATGCGCCCATGGCGAATGACCTCGATCGGCGTCACGCCATCACGCATTCCGTGCTCCCTTCATGCTTCATGTCCGGTCGACGCCGGACTTACCAAGGACTATATTTTGGTAATACCGATTTGATAAGCCCCTGTCATGCGATTGTTCGACGACCTATGCCGTCATGATCGTATCATTTGCGGGGTGACACCCGGCATCGACGGAGGTTCCACCGGCGGATACAATACGCCTTGCCTTACCAATTCTTTGCGGCTGGCGACCGCGACGGCCTTCGCATACAGGATGTCCAACGACGTATAGGGAGAGTGGAACATGCGGGCGGTCGTCATCGGCGAGGGGATGCTGGAGCTGTCCGGTGCGGGCGACATGGGTGGGGCGGGATGGCGGCTCGGCTATGGCGGCGATACGCTCAACACGGCGCTTCACATGGCGCGATCGGGTGCGGACGTGGCCTATGCGACCGCGTTGGGAACCGATGCCTTCAGTGACGATCTGCTGTCGGCCTGGGCGCGCGATGGGCTGGATGTGGCGATGGTGCTGCGCGATCCGACGCGGATGCCGGGCCTGTATGCCATCCGCACCGATCCGACCGGTGAGCGGAGCTTCGCCTATTGGCGCAATGACAGCGCCGCGCGGGGATACTTCGCACAGCCCGGTGCCGCCATGCTGGCATCGCACGCGATGGCCGCCGATCTATTCTATTTCTCGCTCATCAGCCTCGCCATCCTGCCCGATGAAGGTCGCCATGCGCTGCTCGACGTCGCGCGGCAGGTGCGTGCGGCGGGGCGTACGGTGGCGTTCGATGGCAATTACCGGCCGAAGCTCTGGGTCGATCCGGCCGAGGCGATCCACTGGCGCGACGCCGCGATCGGCTGCGCGACGATCGGCCTGCCGACCGCCGAGGACGAGGCGCTGTTGAGCGGAGAAGCGGATGCCGAGGCGGTCGAGGCGCATTGGCGGGCCAAGGGTGCCCAGGAAACGGTGGTGAAGATGGGGGCCGACGGTTGCCGGTTGACGGGTGGCCGGGTCATCGCGCCGGCCGCGCCGCTGGTCCCGGTCGACACGAGCGGGGCGGGGGACGCCTTCAACGCTGCCTATCTCCTCGCCCGGATGGCGGATGCGCCGCCCGCCGACGCCGCCCGTGCCGGGCATCGCCTGGCGGGCTGGGTCATCCAGCGGCGGGGCGCCGTGCCCGATCGCGATGCCGAGGCGCCCTATCCGGTCTTGGACTGACCACGCTGGCCTGGGCCGGATAGGGTCCGGGGGCTGATTGATACTCCCGTTTTAAATCGGCCCTTCGACCGGCACCGCCGACAGATGCCGGGCGTCGGGCGGGCTCATTTCCTGCGACGTACCGTGTCGTTCGGGAGAGCCAAGCCATTTCAGGCGGTTGCGCATCGGCCAAGCGTGCCGCATAGTGGCGCATGGAACAACGGTTACACACGCCGCAGCCGCTTGACCGCATTCAGCAGAATTGGCTCGCGACCACCGAGCGTCGGATTTTGAACTGGCTGTGCGCCAAGATGCCCCCCGCCATGACCCCCGACAAGCTGACCGCGATCGGTATGGCGGGGGCGGCGCTGGTCTTTGTCGGTTATGTCTGCAGCAATTTCGGCGCGATCTGGCTGACGGTCGCGCTGGCCGGCTATGCGGTCCAGTGGTTCGGCGACTCGCTCGACGGCAGCCTGGCGCGCTATCGCAAGATCGAGCGACCCTCCTATGGCTATTTCCTCGATCATAGCTGCGACGGCATCGCCAATCTCATGATCGTGCTGGGCATCGGGCTGTCGCCCTTTGTCGGCATGAACGTCGCGCTGATCGCGCTGGCGGGCTATTTCCTGATGTCGATGCACGCCTTTCTGGCGGCGCGGGTGATCGGCGAGATGCGGCTGTCCTATATGGCGGCGGGGCCGACCGAGCTTCGCCTGTTCCTGATGCTGCTGACCGTCGCGATGATGTTCGACGATCCGGCCAAGGACCTGATCGGCAATGTCTCGGGCTTCGACATCCTGATCGGTACGATCGGGGCCGGCCTCATCCTGTTGTTCATCGTGCAGACCTTCGCGGTCGCCCGTCAGTTGGCGGTTACCGACCGACGCTGACGCATCACCGGCCGGTTGCCGCCGTCTGGCGACCACCGGCCCTGGATGGCGGCTATGTCAGCTCGCGACCAGCAGGCCGTGATGCTTCTTGCCCGACGACAGCTTTACCGGTTGCGCACCCACCGCGATGACGGCCGCCTCGTCGGAGACCTTCTTCCCGTCGATGCGCGCGCCGCCCCCGGCGATCAGGCGCCGCGCCTCGCCCTTCGACTTGGCGAAGCCCAGCCCGATCAGCGCGTCGACGATCGTCACCGATCCCCCCGCGACCACGAAGCTGGGCAGGGCGGCGCCGGCGGCCCCTTCCTCGAAGGTACGGCGCGCCGTCTCGGCGGCTTCATCGGCGGCGGCGCGGCCGCGGCACATGGCGGTCGCCTCGTTCGCCAGGATCTTCTTGGCCTCGTTGATCTCCGCGCCTTCCAGCGCTTCCAGACGCGCGATCTCGTCCAGCGGCAGGTCGGTGAACAGCCGCAGGAAGCGCCCCACGTCGCGGTCGTCGGTGTTGCGCCAGAACTGCCAGTAATCGAAGTGCGGCAGCTGGTCCTCGTGCAGCCACACCGCGCCGGCCATCGTCTTGCCCATCTTGCCGCCGTCCGCCGTGGTGATCAGCGGGGTGGTGACGCCGAACACCTCGGTCCCGTCCATGCGGCGGGCGAGCTCGATGCCGTTGACGATATTGCCCCACTGGTCCGACCCGCCCATCTGGAGGCGGCAGCCATGGCGCTGCGCCAGTTCGCGGAAGTCATAGGCCTGAAGGATCATGTAGTTGAATTCGAGGAAGCTCAACGACTGCTCGCGGTCGAGGCGCAGCTTCACCGAGTCGAACGACAGCATCCGGTTGACCGAGAAATGCTGCCCCACCTCACGCAGGAAGGGAATATATTCCAGCGCGTCGAGCCAGTCGGCATTGTCGACCATCACCGCATCGGTGGGGCCGTCGCCGAAAGTCAGGAAGCGTTCGAAGATGCGCTTGATCGAGGCGACATTGGCCTTGATCCCGTCTTCACCGAGCAGCTTGCGTGCCTCGTCCTTGAAGCTGGGATCGCCGATCTTGCCGGTGCCGCCGCCCATCAGGACGATCGGCTTGTGGCCGGTCTGCTGCATCCGGCGCAGCAGCATGATCTGCACCAGGCTGCCGACATGAAGCGACGGCGCGGTCGGATCGAAGCCGATATAGCCGGGGACCACGCCGCCTGCGGCCAGCCGGTCGAGCGCGGCGGCGTCGGTCATCTGGTGGACGTAACCCCGGTCATCCAGGGTGCGAAGCAGGTCGGACTGGTACGTCATGATGGCGATCCGTTACACCGCCGTTCCGCGTTCGTCACCCTCCGCCGATAGAAATGGAGCGCAGGTGGACGGACCACCCGCGCTCCTCTGTCACGGCCTTGGCCAGGCGTTAGCGGCAGACGGTACGCCCGCCCCGCTCGACATAGGTGCAGGGGCGATAGCCCGAACCCCGGCCGGTATAGTTGGTATAGTCGCCCTGCGAACGGGGATCGACATAGCCGGGGTTGCGGCGCGCACGGTCATATTCGCGCGCGACCCGCGCATCGCGGCGCGCCTGCCAGCCGTTACCGCGCCAGCCCCGGTCGTCGCGCCATCCGCGACGCTCACCACGCCAGTCCCGGCGATCGTCGCGGCGGTCGCGCCGCTCGTCACGCCACTCGCGGCGATCCCGAATCCGGTCGTACCGCGGTCCGTCGCGCCAGGACTGCGCCTGCGCTTCCGACACGGGGAGCGCGGTGGTGGTGGCCACCCCGGCGACCGACAGGCCCAGCATGGCAAAGACGTGGAGGAACTTCTTCATACGCCTACTCCTCGGGGCAATGGCCCCATGCCGCCATTTAACCGGCAAGGCGCTGTCGCGTTCCTTAACGGGACTCAGCGTCGGGGAAGCTGACTCAGCGGGTCGACGGGTGTACGGCCCCGGCGCAGCTCGAAATGCACCTCCGGCTTGTCGGCGAAGCCGGTCTGCCCGGACAGGGCCAGCGTCTGCCCGCGCTTGACCGCCTGCCCACGCTGCACGAGCAGCTTGGAGGCGTGACCATAGACGCTCGTCCAGCGGTCGCCATGCTTGACGATCACCAGTCCGCCGAGCGCGGGAATGCCATCGCCGACATAGGCGACGACGCCGTCCGCGGTGGCCTTGATCGGGGTGCCGATCGGGACGGCGATCTTGATGCCGTCATTGCGCTCACCACTCGCGCCCGCGCCGAACCGTTTCACGACACGGCCCTCGACCGGCCATACGAACCCGGAATTGAGCCGCGTCGGCGCCGCGACCACCGCCGTCGGCGGCAGCACGCGTGACGGCGTGGCGCTGGGCTTGGCCGGCGCCTGGTTGCTCGCTAGGGCTGGTTCGCCACCGGTCAGGATGTCGTCGATGTTGAGCGAAAAGGCGGCCGCGCGTTCGGCGGCGGTGCTGGCGGGCGCCCCGACCACGCCGCCGGGGATCAGGATCCGTTGTCCGGCGCGCAGGACATAGGGTTCGGTCAGCGCATTGGCATCGACGATCTGAGACCAGGGTACGCCATAAGCGCGCGCGATCGCGATGCCCGTTTCGCCCGAACGGACCAGATGGAAGCGGCCGCCGGGGATGATCAACCGCTGTCCGACCCGCACCATATAAGGGGCCGAGAGCGCATTGGCGCGCGCGATCGCATCGGCCCCGGCGCCCGTCCGCTCCGCGATCCCGCGCAGCGTGTCGCCGGGCCGGACGATATAGGTCGTGCCCGCGATCTCGCGCGCGTCGGGGGTGACGGGGCGGATCTCCCAGGAGGGACGCGGGGCGGGCAGGGTGGCGACCGGCTTTGACGGACGATCCTGCGATACGGGGGGCTCGGCCGGGGGGCGTTGAATCTGGGGGCGGGCGATCGGCCGGGCGGCGCCGGCGCTCACGGGAACCGACCGCCGGATCGGCGGGCGAGGTCCGCTGGTCGAGGCGCGTGCGGCCCCCGGCGCCGGACGCTGGGCGGCGGGGGCCGGCTGCACGGGTGGCGCCTGGACGATGGGCGGCGTGGCGGAGCCGGCGGGCGGCTCCATATTGGGGATGCAACCCGTGACCAGCATCCCGATGCCGACGATCCCCAGCTTCCGTTCCACGCCCCGTACCCCCCGGCTCATTCAGCGATAGGCCGCGTCGAGCATAGCAAGAGATGCGTCATGCGTAAGATCGAGATGCAGCGGCGTCACCGCGATATAATCCTCGGCAATCGCGTCCAAATCCGTGTCATCGCCCGGCCGATGCGGCAGGCGACCGAGCGCGAGCCAGTAATAGTCATAGCCGCGCGGATCGCTGCGCCGTTCGAAGGTGGCGCGGCCATAGTCGCGCAGGCCCTGCCGGGTAGTTCGGATACCCTTCACCGCCTCCGGCCCCACCGGCGGGAAGTTGATGTTGACCAGCGTGCGCGGTCCGAAATCCCGGTCTAGCAACGGGCGAAGCACCCGCTCGCCCCAGGCCTCGGCCGTCGCGAAGGAAACGCCGTCGCCGACCCCCTGCCGGGCGTAGCGCTGGCTGAGGGCGACCGAGCGGATGCCGGCCAGGGCGCCTTCCATCGCGGCGGCGACCGTCCCGGAATAGAACACATCCTCGCCCAGATTGGCGCCGCGATTGACCCCCGACAGGATCAGATCGGGCTTGCGATCCGCCATCACCTCGCCCAGCGCCATGAGGACTGAATCGGTCGGCGTGCCGGTGACCGAAAAGCGCCGCTCGCCGAACTGGCGCAGCCGCATCGGCCGTGTCAGCGTCAGCGAACGGCTGGTCCCCGACTGGTCCTCCGCCGGCGCGACGATCCAGACATCGTCCGACAGCGTCGCCGCGATCCGCTCCAGCGCGGCGAGGCCGGGCGCGTGATAGCCATCGTCATTGGTCAGCAGGATGCGCATCAGCGCGGCTCCAGCACCGCCTGCCCGCTCAGATAGGGACGCAGCGCCTCGGGCACGACGACCGAGCCATCGGCCTGCTGATAATTCTCGATCACCGCCACCAGCGTCCGGCCGACCGCCAGACCCGAGCCGTTGAGCGTATGGACGAAGCGCGTGCCCTTGCCCTCGGTGGGGCGATAGCGCGCCATCATCCGCCGTGCCTGGAAATCGGTGCAGGTCGAGCAGGACGAAATTTCTCGGTAGCGCGCCTGACCCGGCAACCAGACCTCCAGATCAAAGGTGCGCGCCGCCGAGAAACCCATATCGCCGGTGCACAACAGCATCCGGCGATAGGGCAGGCCCAGCGCCTCCAGCACGCCTTCGGCGGCGGCGGTCATCCGCTCATGCTCGGCATCCGACTGTTCGGGCGTGGTGATCGACACCATCTCGACCTTGTCGAACTGATGCTGGCGGATCAGGCCGCGCGTATCGCGCCCAGCGGCACCCGCTTCGGAACGGAAACAGGGGGTCAGCGCGGTAAAGCGCAGCGGCAGTTCCTGTTCGCTCAGGATCGCCTCGCGCACGATATTGGTCAGCGAGACCTCGGCGGTGGGGATCAGCCAGCGGCCATCGGTGGTGCGGAACAGGTCCTCGGCGAATTTGGGCAGCTGGCCGGTGCCGAACGCGGCCTCGTCGCGGACGAGCAGCGGCGGCTGCACCAGTTCGAAGCCATGCTGCTCGGTCATACGGTCGAGCATGAACTGGCCGAGCGCGCGCGACAGCCGCGCCATCGCCCCGCGCAACAGGGTAAAGCGCGCGCCCGACAGCGCGACGCCGGTATCGAAATCCATGCCCAGGGCGGGCGCGATCACATCATGTTCGCGTGGGCCGAAGGCGAACGTGGCCGGCTCGCCCTTCTGGTGGACCAGTACATTGTCGTTCTCGTCCGCGCCTTCCGGCACATCGGCGGCGGGCAGGTTGGGAATGGCGGCAAGCGCGGTGTTCAACTCGGCCTCGACGACGCGCTCCTGCTCTTCGAGTTCGGGCAGGCGGGCCTTCAGCTCGGCGACCTCGGCCATCAGCGCCTGCGCGCGCGCCTCGTCCCGCGCGGCCTTGGCCTGACCGATCTGCTTGGACAGGTCGTTGCGGCGGGTCTGGAGCCCTTGCGTCTCGGTGTTGATCGCGCGGCGGCGTTCGTCGATCGCGATCAGCGTGGCCGACTGCGGCGCGGCACCGCGCTTGGCTAGGGCGGCGTCGAAGGCGGCGGGGTCGGTCCCGATCAGGCGAATGTCGTGCATGGGGGCGAGGCTATGGCCTTCGCTCCGCCGTCACGCAACCCGTGGCGAAGCCGTCGCGTTATCCCTTTCGCACAGACAAGGAGATACGCGATGCAAGTCCCGCACAACAGCTTCGTGCTGGTCGTCGATGGCCGCAAGAGCCTGTTCTTCCGCAACGAGGGGGATGCCGAATATCCCAATCTGGTCGTCGAACACGCGGTCGAGCATCCCAACCCCGCCGACCGCGATCAGAAGACCGACAGCGCCGGCGCGGCGTCCTCGACGCAGAGCGGTGCGGGCGCGCCGCCGATCGCGCAGGGCGGATCGAATCAGGCCGGCGGTGGCGGGCAGGGCGCACAGTTCGCCGCGTCGCGCGGATCGATGGGCGAAACCGACTTTCACCAGCAGGAAGAGGATCGCTTCGCGGCGGAGACCGCCGACATGCTGAAGCGCCGTGCGATGAAGCATGAATTCGAATCGCTCATCATCGTCGCGCCGCCCAAGATGCTGGGGGAGCTGCGCAAGCATTATCACAAGGAAGTCACCGACCGTCTGGTCGGCGAGATCGCCAAGGACCTGACCGGCCACCCCGTGCCGGATATCGAGGCCGCGCTGCAAAAGGCGTAACGCGGTCCCCCCGGCCGGCGGCGCGTCAGACTTTGCTGACGAGCCGCCGCCGGATCACGAGTGCCGCCGCCGCTGCGCCGAACAGCAGCACCATCGGCGGGGCGGGGACCGGCGTCGGCGGACCGCCCGTCGAACCGCCCGAAGACGACGCGCTGCTGGCCGACGAGGCGCTCGACGCGCTGGAGGCCGAACTGGCGGACGAGCCGTTGGACGACCAGCCATCGCTGCTCGATCCATAGCCGCTCGACGACGCCGATGATGCGGAGGATGCCGACGAGGCGCTCGACGTCGAACTGCTGACATCGCCCGAGGAGGAACTGGTCGACGACACGTTGCCCGAGGATGACGTGCTGCTGACCCCGCCGGTGGAAGTGGACGTCGACGATCCGCCCGTCGAGGTCGAGGATCCACCGGTCGACGTCGAACTGGAGGATCCGCCCGAACCGCCCGAGGCCGAGGATGTCGAGGTCGATCCGCCGCTGCTGGTGGAGGAGACGACGATATTGCCGTTCGATCCCCCGCCGAAGCCCCCGCCGAAACCGAAGCCGCCGCCAAAGCCGCCCCCGAATCCTCCGCCGAAGCCACCACCCCAGCCGCCGCCCCAACCGCCGATCACGGCCGGAACATAGCCGCCGCCGCTGACCGCGGCTGGCGCGGCGGCGGGCAGGGGGACGGGAACGGGGGGTGCCTGGGTCGTGACGGTGACGACGACCGGCGCGGGCGTCGTCGTCGTGGTGACGGTGCGCCGCGTGACGACCCGGCGTGCGGCCTTCGCCACGGGGCGGCGATGCACGATCTTGCGCGCCTTGGTCTGCTTCAGAACGGCCGGACGCTTGGGGCTTTCGACCATATGCACGGCCCCGCCGCCGATCACGGCGCCGCCAGCAGCACAGGCGGTCAGCTTCGCCAAGGCCATTCGCACGGACATCGTAACTCCTTACACGGCTTGCACAGCGTCAGGTGGATACGACCCTTCGGCGCGTCCAGGCTGTTTCGAACATCTCCCCCTTGTCATCACACTGACCAGAAAAGCGTTAAGAGCAAAGCGGATAATCACCTATTTGCGTTCGGTTTTGGGATTCGCAAGCGTGGCATGGATCGGGAACCAATGACCGTTCCCATCGCACGGTGCCGCCGCACCCATTGCGGTCGTGGGCAAAGGCCCTTTTCGAGATTCGGGTGTGGAATATCGATTGCCGCCGGTCGATGCATCCATATCCCGTTCATATCGTAACATTATTATGAAAAAGACGATAACGACGAAATGCCTGTCGCTTGCGGCGAGTGGTGGCACCGACTATAGGCGCTCTCGACCATCAGGGGGCGGCTCCGAGGACGCGGTGCAGAACGGTCGCGCCGACGGGCCCTTTGGGAGAGTGGTATGGCGACGGTGTTGGATCGCATGACGGAATCCGTGGGCCCGAACGTGGCCAATGATCTCGACGAAAATTACCGTCCCAGCGCGGACGAACCCTTTATGAGCCTGAAGCAGCAGGCGTATTTTCGCCGCAAGCTGCAGAACTGGAAGGAGTCGATCCAGCGGGAGGCGCAGGGCACCCTGTCGCAGCTGCAGATCGATTCGCTGCGCGAACCCGACCTGACCGATCGCGCGTCGAGCGAGACCGACTGGTCGATCGAGCTGCGCACCCGCGATCGCCAGCGCAAGCTGATCTCCAAGATCGACGCGGCGCTGCGTCGCATCGACGAAGGCGAATATGGCTATTGCGAAGTCACGGGCGAGCCGATCAGCCTGGGCCGTCTGGAAGCCCGCCCCATCGCGACGATGACGGTCGAGGCGCAGGAGCGTCACGAGCGCAACGAGAAGGTGTCGCGCGACGACTGACCGCGCTTCGGGGGCCGCGCCGCAGATGTCTGCGGGCGGTCCGTCCTGTTTCGGTGCGCTGACCATCCTTGCCTGCGCCGCGATATTAATGGAAAGGCAAGCCTATCGCGCGTAACGCTTGATGCGCGAGGAAGAACGGGGCCGCACGGATTTCGATATGGACGCTATGAGGCGGGAGCCCGATACCGGGCCGGACGGAGCAGAGCAGCAGCGTGACCCGGGCAACCGGACACAGCGGCGCGACAGCCTGTTGCTGATGGCGGCGATGACGCGGGCCGGCGATCCGACGCCGCGCGACGTGCGGGTGCGCAACATCTCGGAGGGGGGCCTGATGGCCGAACTCGGGGTCGCGGTGGAGATCGGCTCGGCGATCATGTTCGACCTGCGCGGCATCGGCATGGTGGCCGGCCGAGTCGCTTGGTGTACGCAGGGACGGATCGGCGTGGCGTTCGATCGGCCGATCGACCCCAAGCTGGTGCGCAAGCCGGTGGGCGGCGGGACCATGACCCCGGAATATGCCAAGGCCGCGACAACGCCCTCGACGAAATCCTTTCACTCCTGAGGCGACTCGTCACCCGGCGTGACGGTTCGGGGATGGTTCGCGAGGTGCGGACGCCAGTGCCTGGCACAATATCGATGCCCGCCGTACGTGAGGTGCCGAAGCGCGTGCCCTAACGATGTAGCCGGGATGGTGACCGGCTTGGAAGCCATGCCGGCAATGCAGTCCCCATGGAGTCGAAAAAAAGGCCGCGGCGGGCTTGGCGCCCGCGCGGCCGATCGATCCTAGATATTCTGGATTTCTTCCTTCAGCCGTAACTTCTGCTTTTTGAGCTGGGCGAGGATCGCGGGGTCGGGCATCGGGCGCTGCGACTCGGCGTGGATTTGCCGATCGAGCGTCGCGTGCTTGGTCTCCAGGGCCGTTTGATGCGCCGTGTGCATAGGGCTTCAACCTCCTGTCCATTGCTAGGGGAATGGAGTAAATCACCAATCGACCCGATTGTCGCCATCGAATTCGGGCGAAATCGACCACCCGAGCCATTTGGCGCGATGACGTGCGATGGGCCTCGTTCGGCTCTCCCATACCCCTCGCGCATGGCGGCGGGGCTTGCTAGAGGGACGTAAGGGCTCGACTGGGGAGGGGCAGGATGGACGTCACGCAGGCACGCGCACGGATCGACATGTTGCGTGTCGAGCATCGCGACCTGGACGATGCGATCTCCGCGCTTCTGTTGTCCTCGGTCCCCGATCAGCTTCAGATCGCCCGGCTGAAGAAGCGCAAATTGCGGCTTCGTGACGAGCTGGCCGAGCTTGAGGACCGGTTGATCCCCGACATCATCGCCTGATCGGTCCGTATCGGGACAGGCCGCCGATCGCGGGTCTTGCCGCGCCGATCGGCCCCGTGCGAGCGAAGCGGACATGTCGCACACCTCCGAGCGTGATGATTTCCAGCGCAAGCTGATCGACGCCCTCTATGTCGAGGCGATGGCCATGGCGGAGGGGGCGCGGGGCTATTTCGACGGTATCGGCCGGCAGGAACGCGACGCGCTCGATCCGGTGCTGCGCGTCGGCTTCTCGTGCGAGTCGCTGAAGGTCACCACGCGCCTGATGCACATCATCGCCTGGATCCTCACTCAGCGCGCGGTCGAGGCGGGCGAACTGCAATGGACCGAGGCGCGCGATCCCGTCCGTCGGCTGGGCGCCTCGCCCGAATCGGACGCGACGGTGCTGGCCAAGCTGCCGCCGCACGCCGCCGCGCTCGCGCATGGCAGCATCGAGCTTCACCGGCGGGTCGAGCGGCTGGACCAGATGGCCGACGAACCGGCGATCGTCCTCAGCCCGGTTCAGGCGCTCCAGGCCCGGCTGGGCAAAGCCTTCTAGCCGATCGCACCCAGCGACAGGCGCGCCCGCGCGGCGGCATATTGCTGCGCGAGCGTGGCGACCCGTTCGGCCGCCGGGACCACCGCGCCCACCGCCCCGATGCCCTGGCCCGCGCCCCAGATGTCGCGCCACGCCTTGGCCGCCTGACCGCCGCCGAAGTCCATCTTGGTGACATCGCCCTCCGGCAGATTGTCCGGGTCGAGCCCGGCGGCGATGATCGAGGCGCGCAGGTAATTGCCGTGCACGCCGGTGAAAAGGCTGGAATAGACGATGTCGCCGGCGCGGCCCGCGACGACGCCCTGCTTATAGGCCGCCGCCGCATTGGCCTCGACCGTGGCGATGAAGGGCGACCCGATATAGGCGAAGTCCGCCCCCATGGCCTGCGCCGCCAGCACCGCGTCCCCCGTGGCGATCGCACCGGCCAGCGCCAGCGGCCCATCGAACCATTGCCGGATTTCCTGGACCAGCGCGAAAGGCGAGAGGCGTCCCGCATGGCCGCCGGCCCCCGTGGCGACCGCGATCAGACCGTCGGCCCCCTTTTCCACCGCCTTGCGGGCGAAACGGTCGTCGATCACGTCGTGCAGGGTCACGCCGCCCCAGCCATGGACGGCGGCGTTGACGTCCTCACGCGCGCCGAGCGAGGTGATGACGACCGGCACCTTCCATTTGGCGCAAGCCTCCAGATCGGCTTCAAGCCGGTCGTTCGAGCGATGCACGATCTGGTTGACCGCAAAGGGGGCCGCCGGGCGATCGGGATGCGCGCGGTCATGCTCGGCCAGTTCCTCGGTGATCCGGTGCAGCCATTCGTCGAGCAGGCTGGCCGGCCGTGCATTGAGCGCCGGGAAGGAGCCGACGATCCCCGCCTTGCACTGGGCGATGACCAGATCGGGGTTGGAGATGATGAACAGCGGCGACCCGATCACGGGCAGCGCCAGACGACTCAAGGCGGGAGGCAGGCTCATGCGCTTGACGATAACGTAAAGGGAAGGGCTGTCCAGCCCATGGCAACGCCGTCGATGGATGCGATGGGATATTATGACATGAGTGACATTTGCTTTGGCGGTGGGAGCGCGTAGAGCTTGGGCCATTCCATTGAGAGAGGCCCTGATCCCGATGAAGTCCGCCCTTTCGGTCCTTCTTGCCCTGACCGTGTCCACCCCCGCGCTCGCCGCCGGCCAGCTGCCGCAGACGGTCGCGCCGGTCGTGTACGACATCACCATTCGCCCCGATGCCAAGGCGATGACCTTCGCCGGCGAGGAGACCGTCGATGTCGATGTGCGCCAGGCGACCGCGACGATCGTCCTGAACGCGGCCGAACTCGCCGTCAGCCGCGCGACCTTCGATGGCAAGGCGGTGCCCTTCACCATGGACAAGGCGGCGCAGACGCTGACGCTGACCCTGCCGCAGGCGGCGTCGGTCGGCCGGCACAAGGTCGGCTTCGCATGGACCGGCACCATCAACCGTTCCGCCAACGGCCTGTTCGCGATCGATTACAGCAACGCGGACGGCAGCCAGTCGCGCATGCTCGCCACCCAGTTCGAGGCGCCGGATGCGCGTCGCTTCGCACCGATGTGGGACGAGCCGGCGTTCAAGGCCAAGTTCCGCCTGTCCGCCACCGCGCCCAAGGGGCAGATGGCGATCAGCAACATGCCCGTCGCCTCGGTCGCGGCGCAGGCCGACGGGACCCAGCTATACCGTTTCGGTGAGACGCCGGTGATGTCGAGCTATCTGCTCTATTTTGGCTCGGGTGATCTGGAGCGCAAGACGGTGGACGCCAATGGTGTCGAGATCGGCGTGGTCAGCCGCAAGGGCGTGGTCGACCAGGGCGACTATGCGCTGGGCTCGGCGACCAAGCTGCTGTCCTATTACAACGACTATTTCGGCACGCCCTATCCGCTGCCCAAGATGGACATGATCGCCGGCCCCGGCTCCAGCCAGTTCTTCGGCGCGATGGAGAATTGGGGCGCGATCTTCTATTTCGAGAACGAGCTGCTCTTCAATCCCAAGGTCATGACCGAGAGCAATCGCCAGCGCATCCACACCGTGGTCGCGCACGAAATGGCGCACCAGTGGTTCGGCGACCTCGTCACCATGCGCTGGTGGGACGATTTGTGGCTGAACGAGGGCTTCGCCTCGTGGATGGAGGGCAAGGCCACCAATGACCTCAACCCCAGCTGGAAGGCCGCCGCCGCCAGCGTCGCGGGCGAGCGCGAGTCGGCGATGGGCATCGACGCGACCAGCGCCACCCACCCGATCATCCGCAAGATCGAGACGGTCGATCAGATCGGCGAGGCGTTCGACAGCATCACCTATCTGAAGGGGCAGGCGGTCATCGGCATGCTCGAATCCACCCTGGGTTCGGACACGTTCCGCAAGGGCATCCGCGCCTATATGGCGAAATACAAATACCAGAACACGGTGACCGAACAGCTTTGGGAGGAATTGTCCAAGGCATCGGGCACCAATGTCGCGACCATCGCGCACGACTTCACGCTGCAGGGCGGCGTTCCGCTGGTCACGATGACCGGTTCGCGGTGCGAGGGGGGCAAGACCATCGCGACGTTGACGCAAGGCCGCTTCGGGCTGGATGAGGCTTCCAAGACGCCGCAGACCTGGCATGTTCCCATCCGCATCGCGACGATCGGCGGCGCGGAGACGAGCGCCATCGTCACGGGCGCGGCCGCGACGCCTGTCAGCGTGGGCGGCTGCGGAACGCTCGTCCTCAATCAGGGCAAGGGCTCCTACACCCGCGTCATGTACGATGATGCCGGCCATGCCGCGATCGTGCGCGACTATGCCAAGCTGGGCCTGGAGGATCGGCTCGGCACGCTGGGCGATGACTATGCGCTGGCGGCTGGCGGCTATCAGGATCTGGGCCGCTGGTTCGACCTGATGGCGCAGGTGAAGGCCGATGCCGATCCGCTGGAATGGGATACCGTCACCGGCGAGTTGAGCCGCCTGGACGGCCTGTACGAGGGCACGCCGCTCGAAAAGCCGCTGCGCGCGAAGATCGCGGCGATCCTGTCGCCGGTGCTCGCCCGCGTCGGGTTCGAGGCGCGGCCCGGCGAGACCGCGCCCGCGTCGAACTTGCGCGAGGCGTTGATCGGCCGGCTGGGCGCGAGTGGCGATCCGATGGTCGCGGCGCGCGCGCGCGGTTATGTGACGGCGCTCGCGAAGAACCCCGATGCGATCCCGGCCGCGATCCGTGGGCCGATCCTGTCCACCTATGCCACCCGCGCCACCCCGGCCGAGTGGGAGAAGCTGCTCGACCTGGCGAAGGCGGAGCGCAATCCGGTGGTCAAGAACTGCTATGTCTCGCTCCTCGGGTTCGCCGAGGACGAGAGCGCGGCGCGCCGGGCCCTGGGTCTGCTCAAGAGCGACACCTTCACCCCGCCGCAGCGCGCCGCGTTGCTTCGTTCGATCGCGGGCGCCCATCCCGACCTGGCGTTCGACTGGGCGGTGGCGAACAAGCCGCTGGTAGACAGCTTCCTGGAGGAGAGCAACCGCGCGACCTTCATCGTCGGGTTGGGCGCCGGTTCGAACGATCCGGCCATGCCTGGCAAGATCGAAAGCTGGGCCGCCGCCAACCTGCCCGAGGGGTCACGCGGCGGCGCCAAGCGCGCCATCTCGCAGATCGCGGTGCGCAAGGCGGTGGCCGATCGCCTGAAGCCGGCCGTCCAGAACTGGCTGGCGCGCTGATGCGAAAGCCGGCGGGGTAGGGTGCCCCGCCGGCCGTCGCCCTCCGCCCGTCGCCCTCTGCCCCCAAACCTCGGTTCAGCCTGAGTGAAGTCGAAGGCCAAGGGGCCGAGCGGCGGTCCACCCTCACCCTTCCCACGCGTCTGCGACGCGCCTCCCTCCC
>NZ_JBNNOB010000051.1:0-22974 GCF_050274375.1 Sphingomonas sp. NPDC019816 | reverse complement strand
GATGCGGCCCAGACTCCTAACCTTCGTTCAGCCTGAGCGAAGTCGAAGGCCAAGGGAAAACGGTTTAAGGGATGAAGGGCGGGCTGATTATCAGCCCGCCCTTCACCATTCAGATTACGGGCATTCAGGCAGGCTCAGCAGATTATTGGGTTGCTCGCCGTCATTCTGCGTCTTCAGATATTTATTGCCTGCGCCCGACCGGGTGACGATCACCCATGCCGTTTGCCCCCCGACCGAGACGTAGAATTGCCACTGTCCGGACTCGATCGCTGCAATGGCCTCTTCCTGCGTCAGTTTCCATCGGCTGGGGTAGGTGCCGCCGACATGCGAAATCCTGTCATGCGCGCTGTAGCGGTTCGTCTTGTTGATGCACTGGATTTGGGCTGTATTCGGCATTTGTTATGGCTCCGCCCCGCCGCTCAGGCATCAGAGCGGTTGACGTGACTGGAGCGGCCCCATAAATTTACCGGGCTGTCTAAGCACCGGCGGGGATGCCTGCCGCTATCGGGGTGATCGGTTCCAGCGATCACCCCGACTTGCTGATCTCAGCAGCGCGCGTAGCACTCGTCAACAAAAAATAATGCCCACACTATACTTTTCAAAAAATTCGCGGTGCGGTACTTGTGGGGAACACTGACCGGTTCGGGCGTCAAGCTTGAGCACGAACTGAGGATAGTGTGTTGCGGCTGGACCGTAATCTCTGACGTGATGGGCGTGGCATGGGCAGCCAAGCGGCGCCCATCACAATCGCATCCGTTATGGATCAATAATTATACCGGCACTGCGCAACTTGCAGGACCTGCTCGTCGTTGCTGCCCGCCATCCGGTATTCCAGCCGATGCTCATGGCTGATCTGGCACGAACACCAGCCTGACAGATTGCCGCCCAGTGGCTCGGGCTTGCCGTTCCTCTTGAACGGGTGGCGGCAGCATTCCTTGATTAGAGCACTGAGCTTGCCGAACAGCTTCGCGTCATGCGCATGGAGGTCGAGTTACTCGACCCAGGAGCACGCTGAAAATTGGACCTTCATGGCTGGATAAGATCGCGTGTCTCGCCGCCGCCCGCTTCGAGTCCCGCGATGCTTTCCAGCAAACGCTCGGCATTCTTGGGCGAGCGTAGCAGGTACAACGTCTCTTCGATCGACGCCCATTCGCTGGCCGAGATCAGTACGGCCCCTTCGCCCCGCTGGCGGGTGATCGCCATGGGCGCGCGGTCGGCGACGACCTTGTCGATCATCGCCTCCAGATTTGCGGACGCTTCGGTGAAGGAGACGGCCTGCATAAACTGAAGCTCGCCCACGTCCCCGCGAACGTCAACCCTCACCGCTTCCGCACGAACTCCGCGCGCAGGACCAACCCCTTAATCCCGTCGAACTTGCAGTCGATTTCCTGCGCATCGCCGGTCAGGCGGATCGACTTGATCAGGGTGCCGCGCTTCAGCGTCTGGCCCGCGCCCTTGACGGTCAGGTCCTTGATCAGCGTCACCTGATCCCCGTCGTTCAGCACATTGCCGACCGAGTCGCGCACCACGACCGCACCGTCGTCGCCGGTCGCGCCGCCCTTGGCGGCGGCGTCGGCGGCGCTGATCCATTCGCCGGTCGCTTCGTCATAGACATATTCGTCATCGGCCATCGCGCATATTCCTTCGTCAGATAGGGGGATGGGCGGCCCTATGCGCGCTCATGCGTAATGATGCCAGCGCGATTACAGATAGGGCCGCCGCGATCAGGACAGGTCGTCAGGAGAGGGGCGGCAGCGCCCAGTCGATCGGCGGCTGGCCATGCTCGACCAGAAAATCATTGGCACGCGAAAAGGGCTTCGATCCGAAAAAGCCGCCCCGCGCCGACAAGGGCGAGGGGTGGACCGAGGTCAGGACGCAGTGCCGCCCCGCGCCCATCTCGCGCACGAACCCGGCCTTCTTCTGGGCATAGGCGCCCCACAGAATGAAGACGACCGGCTCGGGCTTGGCGGCGACGGCGCGGATCACGGCGTCGGTGAACCGCTCCCACCCGCGCCCCTGGTGCGAGGCTGCCTGCCCCATCCGCACGGTCAGCACCGAGTTGAGCAGGAGCACCCCCTGCCGCGCCCAATGGTCGAGCAGCCCGTGAGAGGGCGGCGCGATACCGAGGTCGGTCGCCATCTCCTTGTAGATATTGACCAGACTGGGCGGCGGACGGACGCCGGGCTGGACCGAGAAAGCCAGGCCATGCGCCTGCCCCTCGCCATGATAGGGGTCCTGCCCCAGGATGACGACGCGCACCTGATCGAGCGGCGTCAGGTCCAGCGCGCGGAACCATTCGGTCGGGCGGGGGAAGATGCGCTCGCCGGCGGCGCGCTCCTCGGCCAGGAAGGTCTTCAGCGCCTTCATATAAGGCTCGTCGAACTCGGTCCGCAGCGCGGCCAGCCAGCTTTCGTGCAGACGAATATCGCTCATGCCGCGTGTCATGCCGCTGGCGTCATCGCGGCGCAACCGCGACGCAACCGTGATGGGGGATAATCGTTGTGCAGGCGATACGGTCGTCATTCCCGCCGGCCGCACGACCTGTCAGGAGCATGTTCATGAAGCGTACGATCATCGCCTCCACCATTCTGGCCGCCGCGCTGCCGCTGGCCGCCTGTGGCGGATCGAACGACACCCCTGCCAATAACGCGACGGCGGCGACGACGACCAACACCAGCGCGATGAGCGCCGACGAGCTGGGCGCCAAGGTCCGCGACCTGCCAGAGGGGCAGCGGCGCGGCGTGCTGTTCCGGGCGATCCGCGATTCGGGCACCAGCGGCGCGAGCTGCCAGTCGGTGACCAGCATGGCAGAGATCGCGCCGACCAACGGCAACCCGACCTGGACCGCAGTGTGCGACAACGTCGCGCAATGGACCATCGTGCTGACCGCCGATGGCGGCGCGACCGTCACCGGCCCCGCGCCGGTCAAGACGAACGGCTGAGGTGCATGACGGTGGACCGGTTCGGCCGGTCCACCCGCCCCGGCACGGCCAGGATCAGGACGTGGCGTGATCCAGCAGGCGCAGCGTCGCGTGGTCGGACCGTCCCTCGAAGAAGCGGTCCAGTCCCGCGCGGAACGGCGCGGGGTCGTTCGCCACCGCCGCGAACAGGGTGAGCGAGGAGCGCAGCTTCATCGCGTCGATGCCGCCGAATATCGCCTCGGCCGGACCGGGCGCGGCGCAGGCGGTGCGTACCACCCCGATCAGGCGGGGGCCGAGCAGCGGATGTGCCAGATAGGCGCGCGCCTCGTCGGCATCGGCGATCGCGTAATGGCGCGCGGTCTCGCTGCGGCCCAGGCCCGCGATCTGGGGGAAAATATACCACATCCAGTGGCTTCGTTTGCGCCCGGCTTGCAATTCGGTGAGCGCCGTGGCGAAATCACGCATCTGGGCGTCGACAAAGCGCGCCAGCGGATCGGGGGTGATGGGGGCCATGCTCCGGCAACCGCTCGCGCCGCCGGTGCGTTCCCGAAAAAAGATTATATGCGTCACGAGGACGCGACCGTCAGGAGAGTATGATGCGCCGTTTCGCCTGCCTTGCCCCCCTGGCCCTGCTGGCGCTTTCCGCATGTGGCGGCACCAACGACGATACCCATTCCGACGTCGCGCCGGGCAATTTCACGCCGCCGGGAACCGCGCGCCCGACCCCCGTTGCCGGCGTGGCGCAGGTGACGCCGCTCAGGGCCTATATCAGCCATTATCCCAACGACGCGGTCGATGGCGTCGCCTTTTTCGACCGGACCGAGGTGGCCAGCGCACTGCACGATGCGGTGGGCGACCAGAAGCTGGTGCAGCGGATCATGTCGCGCGGGGCGGTGACGGTGCCGATCTTCGCCATGGGCTCGCAAGGGCTGGCCGCGCATGGCTGCACCCCGCACGACTGCGTCGACAGCAACTGGACGATGCAGATGGATATGAAGACCGGCAAGGCGCAGGTCTGCTATCACGACCGGGAGACGATGGGGGACCGCAGCCAATGGTATATGGGCGGCGCCCCCGTCACCCGTCCCGGTGACTGCCCGCAGGAATGAGAGCGGGCCGGTTCACCCGGCCCGATCCCGACCGTCAGAAGGTATAGGCGATGCCCAGCGCGCTGAGCCACTGGCCGCGCGAACCCGCCTGCGACACGATCGGGCTGTCGCCGAAATCATTGACCATCCGGCCATAGGTCAGGCCGCCGACCAGCTTCCACCCCTTCAGCAGGTTGCCGGTGATCGAATAGGTCGCCAAGCCGCCCACCGACCAGTCCTTCCACCCGCTGCGCGCGGCATAGACGGGAAAGCCGCTCGCCACGCTCTGATCCGGCGTGATCGAGAAATAGCGCCGGGCATAGCCGCGCCCGACATGCTCGGCGGTGGCGAACAGGCCGACCGCCGCCTTGGTCGACAGCGGGGTGAAGTAATTGATGCTCGGCTGCCAGATGCCGCTGTCATGCACGCCGGTCACGTCATGGCGATAGCTGATCGAGACGGACAGCCGGTCATAGGGGCTGGTGACGACGCCGATCTTGCCGATGCCGACATAACCACCCAGTTCCACCGCCGCACCGATCTTGCCCAGCGCGCGGACGCGGGGATCGTCGATGCCCGAGGTCGAGTTACGGTCCAGATTGACCACGCCGACCGGCCCCGCCTGAATATCCCAATCGCGATTGGCCTTGTCACCGATCAGGTCGACCGAAATCCGGTTGCCGATATAAGTGATGGTATGCCCGTCGATATAGGCGAGGGCGGCCGGCGCGGGGCTGAACTGATAGTCGTTCGATCCTTCGTAATCGGGCAGATAGGCGGCGCCCAGACCGATGGTGACCGTGTTCTTGCCCAGCTGGCCGGCCATCTCGGCCGCGCCGGGATTGCTGGAGATCGTGGTATCCTGGGCCATGGCGGGCATCGACAGGGATAGCGCGCCCGTGACGATCATCGGGGCGACAACGCGCGAGAAAAGGCGCAAGACGGAACACTCCCTGAATAGGTTATCGGAAATGCAACGTCACGGTGGCGATTTCGCTCCGGCCGTTTGTTTCAGAATATGTATCGCATCCGAATCTGTTGTGTTTCGGCAACAGAATCCAGGGCGAACCGCGCCGCCTTGAAACGGGGCGGGCCAAAGCGGATCGCGGGATTGCGCGAAAAGCCGAAGCCTTCGCGCGGGATGCCCGCCAGCGTATCCAGTTTGGCATTGTTGTTCTCGTCATGGATGACGGCGGCGGCATATTGGCCGTGCGGCAGGCCATCGACACGAAGGCCATGCTGCCCGGCGGGCACCGACCGCGTCAGCGCGCGGGCATCGTCGACGCAAGCCGGGAAATTGTCGGGGTCGGCGGTCAGGCACAGGCGGACCATGCCCTTGGCCGAGCGCAGCTGCTCGATGCCGATGTCCAGCCGGCTGACCGGCGCCGCGCCGATCAGTGGCAACGCCGCCAGCACCAGCAGCACCGACGCGCCGCGCCGCCCGCGCCAGGCCGCGCGCGCCATTCCCCAGCCTCCGGTCCGTCCCGCACCGTCGATCCCAGAACCGGAAGTAAAGGCCATAATTGCACCCATATTGCTCATGATGCCATCGATCGTGGCTGGCGGTGATGAGCCACCCCCCCAGGTGCCCCCGTCACACGAAGCGGGGAAAGGCTTCCCAGCCCGTGTGATTGTCCAAGCCCATAACCGCCATGATCGCCAGCACCAAGCCGAGCGCGGGAAAAGGAACCGGAATCGGGAACACGAGTAGCGGAATTGCCACAGCGCCAGTTACCGGCAAGATCGGGAGAGGCCATCGCCGTCGGGGCGGGCGGATGGGCCAAATCCGGTAAAGTGAAGTGCTTGCGGCACTTTCATGCGCATGAACGCGCGGCGATATCCGGTGGGGCGTAGCCGATCGGCCTTCGGATAGGCCGCGACCGTGATGATCGGGAAGCCTGACGGCCCGATACGCCCTCTGGAGCGAGATGAGGTGAGGCCGAATCACCCCCCCCTTCAGGCGAGGGGGCTTTCCCCAAAGCCACCGGATGTCATCGCCTCAACGCCGGTCGGATGGCGCGAAGGCCACCTATCCCCGGTGGAAGATCAGGATCGGCCGCTCGTGATAGATCCCCTCGACCGGGGCCCGGTAGCCCAGCTTTCCGGCCAGTCGGATCGAGGCGGCATTGCCTGGATCGATGATGCAGCATGTCCGCCCGATCCCCCGGCCGTCCGCCCATTCCAGCGCCGCGCGCATCGCCTCTGCGGCATAGCCCTTGCCATGCGCCGCCGGTGCCAGCGTCCACCCCATCTCCGGCACGGTCAGTTCCGGTGTAATCGCGCGGCGCGATTCGAGCAGGCCGATATCGCCCAGGACCGTGCCCGTGCTCCGGTCGCATACGACCCAGGCGCCATAGCCGAACGCCGCCCAGCACCCGATCGAGCGTAATAGCCGTATCCACACATCCTCGCGCGAACGCGGCTTGCCGCCGATCATCGCATAGACCGCCGGCTCGCCCCACATGGCTGCCAGCGCATCGAGATCGTCGGGATGGTGACCGCGCAACACCAGTCGCTCGGTGGTCAGGGTCGGGGCGGGGGCGTGGAAGGTCATGACGCGCGGGATATTACGCGGCGTCGCGGATCACCGCCAGAAACGCCTCGCCATAAGCGTCGAGCTTGCGCGCGCCGATGCCCGACAGCAGCGACAGCGCCGCGCGGCTGCCGGGTCGCTGCGCCGCCATGTCGCGCAGCACCGAATCGTGGAAGATGACGTATGGCGGCACGCCCGCCTCCTGCGCCAGCTCGCGACGCTTGGCGCGCAGCGCCTCGAACAGCGGATTGTCCGCCGGATTGGCGGCGACGGGTGCTGCGCGGCGGCCCTTCTTCTCGCGCTTGGGCGGCAGGACCAACGACAGCCGCGCCTCGCCCTTGATCAGCGCGCGCGCGGCGGGCCCAAACTCCAGCCCGCCATGGTGATTGGTGCGCAGCGCGTCGCGCAGCAACAGCGCGCGGTGGACGGGTTTCAGCAGCGCCGCCTCGTCGCCCGAGACGATGTTCCACACCGACAGCGCCTCGTGCCCGTTCATCAGGCTGCGCTCGGTGGACTGGCCGGTTAGCACCTGCTCGATATAGCCCGCGCCGAACATCTGGCCGGTGCGGAAGACGGCGGAGAGGAATTTTTGCGCGGTGGTCGTCGCATCGACCGCATCGGGGCTACCGAGGCAATTGTCGCAATTGCCGCAATCCTCCGCCAGTTCCTCGCCGAAATGGCGTAAGAGGATGCGGCGGCGGCATCCGCCCGTCTCGACCAGCGCACCCAGCGCCGACAGCCGTGCCCGCTCGCCCGCCTGTCGTTCGGGTTCGACCTCGGCCATGCGCTGGCGGGCGCGGGCGAAGTCGTCGGCGCCCCAGAAAAGATGCGCGACCGAGGGGTCGCCGTCGCGCCCAGCGCGCCCCGTTTCCTGATAATAGGCCTCGATCGACTTCGGCAGGCCCGCATGGGCGACGAAGCGGACATCGGGCTTGTCGATGCCCATCCCGAAGGCGACGGTGGCGCAGATCACCATGTCCTCGGATGCGACGAAATCGGCCTGGTTCCTCGCGCGCACGGCGGGGTCCAGCCCGGCATGATAGGCGCGCACGGGGCGGCCGGTGCGGGCCAGCGCTTCGGCCAGCTTCTCGGTCGCGGCGCGGGTCTGGGCATAGACGATGCCGGGGCCGGGCGTATCGGCGACGACGCGCGCGATCTGCAGGTTCACATTCGCCTTGGGGCTGATCGCATAGCGGATATTGGGCCGGTCGAAGCCCGAGACGATCATGCCCTCGGTCGGGATGCCCAGCTGCTTGGCGATGTCAGCACGCGTATGCGCATCGGCGGTCGCGGTCAGCGCGAGCCGGGGCACCTCCGGGAAGGCATCCATCAGCGGTTCGAGCAGCCGGTAATCGGGGCGGAAGTCGTGGCCCCATTCGCTGACGCAGTGTGCCTCATCGATCGCGAACAGGCTGAGCGGGGCCGACGCCAGCAGCTCGCGGAAATGCGTCGATGACGCGCGTTCCGGCGCGACATAGAGCAGGTCGAGCTGGCCGTCGCGGAAGCGCGCGACCGTCTCGGCGCGGTTCTGGTCGACGCTGGTCAGCGTGGCGGCGCGGATGCCGACCGCCTCGGCCGCGCGCAGCTGGTCATGCATCAACGCGATCAGTGGGCTGACCACGACGCAGCATCCGTCCATCATCACGGCGGGCAGCTGATAACAGAGCGATTTGCCCGCACCAGTGGGCATCACCGCCAGCGTCCGCTGCCGGTTCAGGACGCGGGTAACCACCTGGTCCTGGACACCCCGGAACTGGCTGTACCCGAAGACTTCATGGAGCTTGGCAAGGGGGTCGGCGACCATCCGCGTCCATGTAGCGACGGCATGGGGGCGGGGGAAGGGCGGGGCGGCCGGAATTGCCTTTGACCCGGAGAGGGATTTGCACCGTGCGGTATCGAACGGGCTTTGTCGGACGCAGCTGCGGCGATAGCGTGGTCCAGACGATTTATCATGGCGGCCGTCCGCCACGGTCCCTTGGGGTGCGGTATGCGTGTGTCACGATTCGGGTTGGCCAGTGCGCTGGGGGCATGTGTCTGCGCCGGGGCGGCCCTGGCGCAGGCTGATCCCGCCAAGCCTGCGCCGCTTCCCAAGAACGAGCGCGTCGGTATCTGGCAGCCGGCTTATGGGGGCGCGCAGATACCGCTTTGGTCACCCGAGGTGGCGCTCGCCAAGCCGGACTCCGGGGATCGGCCCGAGGCGACCGGCAACGGCACTGGGCTGGTCGCGGGGCGGACATGGCATTGGGCGACCTATGTCACCCGCCCCACCATGACACTGTATCGCCCCAAGGGACCCGGCAATGGTGCCGCCTTGCTGGTCCTGCCGGGCGGCGGGTTCGAGGTGGTGGCGATGGACCTCGAAGGTACGGAGATGTGCGACTGGGCGGTGCGCCACGGCATGACCTGCGCCGTGTTGAAATACCGCACGCCGCAGGTGTGGCCTGTGGTCGATGGCCGGCAACAGCGGCCCGAGACCCTGCTCGCGCTGGAGGATGCGCAGCGTGCCATCGGCCTGTTGCGCCAGCGCGCGGCGACCTACGGGATCGATCCGCACAGGATCGGCGTCATCGGATTTTCCGCCGGTGCCTATCTCGCCGCGAATATGAGCAATACCGAGCAGCGCAGCTATCGGATCGCGGATGCCGCCGATCGCCAGTCGCCGCGCCCCGATTTCGCGGTCATCGCCTATACCGCGCGGATGCTGGACAACAGCAAGGGGAAGAACAGTCTCGAACTACGCCCCTGGGTGACCATCAGTGCCAAGGCACCGCCGACGATGATCCTCCATGCGATGGACGATGCGATGGACGATATCCGCCAGCCGCTGGCCTATGCGCTGGCGTTGAACGCGGCGAAGGTGCCGGTCGACATGCGGGTCTATGCCAAAGGCGGGCATGCCTTCGGCCTGCGGCCGACGGCCAATCCGGTGACGACGCAATGGCCGGGGCAGGTGCAGCAATGGTTGCAGGACATCGGCATGTTGACGCCAAGACGCGGCCCGTCCCGGTAAGGCAGGGCGGAACCGATCCGATTGGAGCCGTCGACCGGATCGTCGCGCTGGCGGGGCAATCTTGTCTTTTCGCAGGTCTGGGCCACACTGATCGCAGGCGCGAAGGCGGTCTTCGCCTGCCGCGACGGCGCCGAACCGGTCGGCTGGCCGCAACCCCGCTTGCCCCGCCCCGCGCCATCGCCTAGCGCTCCCATCATGAAGAGATTGGCCATTTATTGCGGGTCGGCGACCCCTTCGGATCCTCAATATCTCGATATGGCGCGCAGCGTCGGGCGGGGCCTGGCGGAGCGGGGAATCGGTGTCGTCTATGGCGGCGGACGGCTGGGCCTGATGGGTGCGGTCGCCGATGCGGCGCTGGCGGCGGGGGGCGAGGTGATCGGCATCATCCCGCAGGCGCTGGTCGATGCCGAGGTCGCGCATCGCGGCCTCACCGAACTTCATGTCGTGCCCGGCATGCATGAGCGCAAGAAGGCGTTCACCGACCTGTCCGACGGGTTCGTCACCATCGCGGGCGGGACCGGCACGATGGATGAATTGTGGGAAGCGCTCAGCTGGGCGCAGCTGGGCTATCATGCCGATCCGGTCGGGCTGCTCAACACGGGCGGCTATTACGACCATCTCGTCGCCTTCTGGGAGAAGATGGGCGAGGTCGGTTTCCTGCGGCCGCAGCACCGCGACCTGCTGATCGTCGACGCCACGCTCGACGGGCTGCTGGACCGGATGGCGGCGCATGTCCCCACCCAGCCGATCGTGCGCATGAACGCGAGCGACCTGTGAGCCAGCCCGCCGCCCCGACCGAACGGGCGGCGCTGGTGGCGGCGGCCAAGGCCTCGATCGCGCGCGGCTCGAAAAGCTTCGCGGCGGCCAGCCTGTTGTTCGATCCCGAAACGCGCGAGCGCGCCTGGCTGCTCTATGCCTGGTGCCGGCGCTGCGACGACATCGCCGACGGGCAGGATCACGGCCATGGCATGACCCGCGTGGCGGATGCGCCCGCGCGGCTGGCCGAACTGACCGACAAGACCGAGGCGGCGCTGGCGGGGCAGGTGGTGGGCGATCCCGCCTTCGACGCGCTGCGGGTCGTCGCGGCGGAGACGGGGATGCCGCATCGCTGGCCGCGCGACCTGATCGCCGGCTTCGCGCTGGATGCCGAGGACTGGCGGCCGCGGAGCGAGGACGATCTTTACCGTTATTGCTATCATGTCGCGGGCGTCGTCGGCTGCATGATGGCGGTGACGATGGGGGTGCGGCCCGATGACGAGGCGACACTCGACCGTGCCTGCGATCTGGGCATGGCGTTTCAGCTCGCCAATATCGCGCGCGACATCGCCGAGGATGCGGGCGCCGGCCGGCATTACCTGCCCAGCGAGTGGCTGGCCTATAAGAGTATCGCGCCCGATGCGATCATGGCGCCGTCGCACCGGCCCGGCCTGAGCGCGCTGGCTCGCCGGCTGACCGATCAGGCCGCCCGGTTCGAGGCGAGCGCACGGATGGGGACGCCGGCCTTGTCCTATCGCTCGGCCTGGGCGGTGCTGTCGGCGGCGGCCATCTACGGCGCGATCGGGCGCAAGGTCGCCAGGCGCGGACGGCGCGCCTGGGACAGCCGGGTCGGAACCAGCAAGGCGGAAAAGCTGCGCTTCATGACGGTGGCGAGCGTGCAGGCGGCGCGGCGGGACAAGATGACGATCATCCCGCGCGATCCCGCGCTTTGGACGCGGCCCCGGTAATCCCCCGTCCGTTCAGCCTGAGCGAAGTCGAAGGCCACGTTCCGACCTATGCCAAGATGATGGTGAGGGGATTCCCTTGGCCTTCGAATTCGCTCAGGCTGAACGGAGGTAAAGGTTGAGCTTCAGCCCCGTGACGGCTTGCGCTCTGCCTTCGCCATCTGCGCGCCCATGCGGCGGCAATCGGCGCCGATCACCGGATAGGGTACATCGGTATTGGCGGCAATCCGGTTGGCGAGATCGGCGCGGCACTGGGCCATGGTTTCGTAGCGGGCGGGTACCATCCGCGCCTCGGTGCAATCGATGCTGCCATCGCCGCAGCCGAGGATCGCCATCACATAGAAAATCGGTTCCATTAACCGCCTCCATTTGCTGGTAAAAACGAAACCAGCGCCCAGCGGTTCCGAAATCGCGCTTGTCGGATCGAACGCCGACTGTCATGCTCCGGCAATACAGTCAAAAGGGTGGGAGCATGATATGGTGTTCAAGGCATTTTTGGCGGCGAGTGCGGCACTGATGGTGGCGCAGACGGCGATGGCGGCGGACGTGCCGCTGATCGAGCGTACCAAATTGTTCGGCAACCCGACCAAGGTGGGTGGCCAGCTCTCCCCCGATGGCAAGTGGATCAGCTTCATCGCGCCGCGCGACGGCGTGCTCAACGTCTGGGTCGCGCCCATCGCCACGCCCGACCAGGCGCGCCCGCTGACCGCCGAGAAGGGGCGGCCGATCCGCCAGACCTTTTGGTCGCCCGATTCCCAGTCGATCCTGTTCGTCAACGACAAGGGCGGCGACGAGAATTTCCTGCTCTACGGCGTCAATGTCGCGACCGGCGCGCAAAAGGCGCTGACCCCGTTCGAAAAGACCCGGGTGCGCGTCATCGGCACCAGCGAGACGATCAAGGATCGCATCCTGATCGGCGTCAACAACCGCGATCCGCGCTGGCACGACGTCTATGAGCTCAACCTGACCAGCGGCGCCTTGACCAAGGTGATGCAGAATGACGGCTATGCCGGCTTCATCGCCGACGATCAGCTGAAGCTGCGCATGGCGTCCAAGGCGCGGCCCGATGGCGGGTCCGACTATTACCGGGTGAACGGCACCACCGTCGAGGCGACGCCGGTCGTCCAGTTCGGGCTGGACGATTCGCTGACCACCGCGCCGATGGGCTTCACCGTCGACGGCAAGACGCTCTACTGGATCGACAGCCGGGGGCGGAACACCGCCGCGCTGATGGCGCAGGACGTCGCCAGCGGAAAGATGACGGTCGTCGGCGAAAGCCCCAAGGCCGACGTGTCGGGCGCGCTGTTCAATCCCCGCACCGGCCGGGTCGAGGCCTATGCCGTCGATTATCTGAAGAACGAATATCTGCCGGTCGGCGATGCGGTGAAGGCCGACCTCGCCTTTTTGAAGGCGCAGAACAAGGGCGAGTTCTCGGTCGGATCGCGCACCGACGCCGATGACAAGTGGCTCGTCACCTTCGATCCCGTCACCGCGCCCGCCTCGACCTGGCTGTACGACCGCAAGGGCAAAAAGCTGACCCAGCTTTACGTCAGCCGTCCCGAACTGGCCGATGCGCCGCTGGTGCCGATGGAGGCGGTCGAAATCCCCGCGCGCGACGGGCTGACCCTGGTGTCGTACCTGACCAAGCCCAAGGGCGTGACCGGGCCGGTGCCGATGGTGCTGCTGGTCCATGGTGGGCCGTGGGCGCGCGATGGCTTCGGCTATAACGGCTATCACCAGTGGCTGGCCAATCGCGGCTATGCGGTGTTGTCGGTCAATTATCGCGGCTCGACCGGTTTCGGGAAGAACTTCATTTCGGCGGGCGACCTGCAATGGGGTCGCAAGATGCATGACGACCTGATCGATGCGGTCGACTGGGCGGTCAAGCAGGGCGTGGCGCGGCCCGACAAGGTGGCGATCATGGGCGGGTCCTATGGCGGCTATGCGACGCTCGCCGGCCTGACCTTCACGCCCGATAAGTTCGCCTGCGGCGTCGACATCGTCGGCCCGTCCAACCTGTTCACCTTGCTCAAGACGATCCCGCCCTATTGGGAAGCGGGCAAGCAGCAATTCTACAAGCGGATGGGCGATCCCACGACCGAGGAGGGTCGCGCGCTGCTCAAGGAGCGCTCGCCGCTGACCTTTGTCGACCGGATCACGAAACCGCTGCTGATCGGGCAGGGCGCCAACGACCCGCGCGTCAACGTGGCCGAAAGCGACCAGATCGTCGAGGCGATGGCGGCCAAGTCCATCCCGGTCACCTATGTGGTGTTCCCCGACGAAGGGCATGGCTTTGCCCGGCCGGCGAACAACATCGCCTTCAACGCGGTGACGGAGAATTTCCTCAGCCCGTGTCTGGGCGGCCGTGCGGAGCCGATCGGCGAGACGCTGAAGGCCTCGACCGCGCAGGTGAAGCATGGTGGGGAGTTCGTGACCGGATTGAAGTGATGGTAGGCGCGGGGCTCGGTGAGACACCTTGCCCTCCCCCAACCCCTCCCGCCTGCGGGAGGGGAGTCTTGTGGTAATCGGGGAAAGCGAGGACCTACCCAGCGTAGGGAAGGCCACCGATCACCTCTAGCCGCTCCCCTCCCGCAGGCGGGAGGGGCTGGGGGAGGGTAAGGCCACGGGCGACTTACCCAGATGTGATCCCCAAACCACCCCCATTGAACTTCCCCTCCATTCCGCCGACATGGGGTCGACATGCCGCCACTCGACCCCACCGCCGGTACGCCTGACCGGCCGCTGATCCCGACGCTTCGCCGTTTCCTCCCCTATCTCTGGCCCGCCGGTGCGCCCGCGCTCCGTGCCCGGATCGTGGCGGCGATGGCGCTGGTCGTGCTGTCCAAGCTGATCCAGGTGCTGGGGGCGGCCTATACGCTGAAATATGCGATCGACCGGATGGCGGGGGGTGATCGCGGCGCGGTGATGCTGATCGTGCTGCTGGTGATCGGCTATGCGGGCGCGCGGTTCGGCACGACCCTGTTCGACAATTTGCGCAACGCGGTATTCGAGATGGTCGGGCAGGACGCGACCCGGCGCTTGTCGGCGGATGTCTTCCGCCACCTCCACCGCCTGTCGCTGCGCTTCCATCTGGAGCGGCGCACCGGTGCGGTGACCAAGGTGGTCGAGCGCGGGACCAAGAGCATCGACACGATGCTGTATTTCCTGCTGTTCAACATCGCGCCGACGGTGCTCGAACTGGGGCTGGTGCTGACGATCTTCGGGCGCAGCTTCGGGCCGGTGCTGGTCGTCACCACACTGGTGATGGTCGTCCTCTACATCGTCTTCACCCGCAAGGTGACCGACTGGCGCAATGCGCTGCGCACGCGGATGAACGACCTCGATACCGGCGCGGTGGCGCACGCGGTCGACTCGCTGCTCAACTTCGAGACGGTCAAGTATTTCAACGCCGAGGAGCGCGAGGCGCGGCGGTATGAGAATGGCGTCGCCGCCTATGCGCGCGCGGCGACCAAGTCGGAAAATTCGCTCGCCTGGCTGAATGTCGGGCAGGCGGCGATCACCAGCCTGATGCTGGGCTTCGCCATGGCCTGGGTGGTGCGCGAGTGGAGTCGGGGCGCGGCGTCGCCGGGTGACGTCGTCTTCGTCTCGACCCTGTTGTCGCAGCTGTTCCGCCCGCTCGACCTGCTCGGCATGGTCTATCGCACCATCCGCCAGGGGGTGATCGACATGGGCGCGATGTTCGACCTGATCGATACCCCTGCCGAGGTGGTCGACGCCCCCGGTGCGCCTGCGCTGGCGGTGACGGGCGGGCATGTCCGCTTCGATGATGTCGTCTTCGGCTATGAGCCGGACCGCCCGATCTTGAAGGGCCTGACGCTCGACGTGCCGGCGGGGACGACCTGTGCGGTGGTGGGGCCGTCGGGGGCGGGCAAGTCGACGCTCGCGCGGCTGCTCTACCGCTTCTACGACGTGAATCAGGGTAGGATCACCATCGATGGCCAGCCGGTGTCGGGCGTGGCGCAGGACAGCTTGCGCGCCGCGATCGGGATCGTGCCGCAGGACACGGTGCTGTTCAACGACACGATCGGCTACAACATCGCCTATGGTCGCGAAGGCGCGGGCGAGGCCGAGGTCGAGCGCGCGGCCAAGGGCGCGGCCATCGCCGACTTCATCGAGCGCCAGCCGGAGGGCTATGCGACGCGGGTCGGCGAGCGCGGGCTGAAGCTGTCGGGCGGCGAAAAGCAGCGCGTGGCGATCGCGCGCACCCTGCTGAAGAACCCGCCGATCCTGATCCTGGACGAGGCGACCAGCGCGCTCGACAGCCGGACCGAGGCGGACATCCTCGCCACGCTGCAGGCGATCGAGCGCGGGCGGACGACGCTGGTCATCGCGCACCGCCTGTCGACGATCGTCCATGCTGACCAGATCGTGGTGCTCGATGGCGGTCGCGTCGCCGAGCGCGGCACCCATGGCGAGTTGCTGGCGAGGAACGGGCTGTACGCCGAAATGTGGGCGCGCCAGGCCGCCGAGGTGGAAGAGGCAGCGGAGGACGCGCTGCTGGCGTAAGGCAAAATCCTCCCCTGTAAGGGGAGGGGGACCGCCGCGAAGCGGTGGTGGAGGGGGATCGCCGCACGGGGCGCCCTGTGTGGAAGTCCGCCTCCGTCAGGCCCGCCACCGCCCCGTGCCGGGAAGGCGTTTACAGACAGCTTAGCCGCACCTGCTTGGCGGGCTTGTCGAACACGATCGACGAACAACGGCGCAACTGGTCCGCACCGATCGAAATCCAGTCGCTTCTGGGATCGCGTTTGCCCTTGCCGGTGACGACGACTTCATCGGGATCGCCGGGCGCATCGGCGTCGCCGATGGTGGCGGTGCTGCCATAATCGACGGTGCGCACGTTCAGCTGGTTGAGCGTCAACGGGCCGATCGCGAGCGGGGTCTGAAGCGTCATCGTCCGTGTCGGGCGGGATATGCCGAAGACGATGTCGAGCGGCAGCGACGCGCCCGACATCTGCCCGCCATGGCTGCGCGCCAGCCGCACCGCGCCGCCGGCATTGGTCGTGGTGCGGGGCTTGTGCGGATCGAGGATGATGCGCATCGGCTCGCCACCGACTTCGACCAGGGCGTAACGCGGTTTCCAGTCGCCCATCATGCCGCCGCCGACCATCGGCAGGCTGGTGACATGCTCACCCGGCTGCGGATCGCGCAGGCGGAAGCGGATGACCGGCTCTTCCAGGCTGGCGGGACCGAGCACGCCGTCAAAGCCCTCCCGGTAGCGCGGCGTGGCATAGGCGATCCGCCGCTTATATGGTTTGGCGGTGCCGCTCTGGAGGTTGCCGAGCGCGGTCTTGGCCTCGATCTGTTCGGAACCGACGCCGAAGCTCAGGTCGATCCAGCCGGGCTTCAGCCCGGCGATATGCGCGAACTCCTCGGTGATGATGGGCAGGCCCGGTGCCGCCGGATCGATCAGCACGGTGCGCGCGACACCGTTGATCGACAGCGTCTCACGTCCATCCGGCGCGACCACCCGCTCGGGCGGAGGCGTCGCCGCCGCCGACAGAAGCAGGACGGGCAGCAATACAAGTCGCACCGAATCGAAGGCCACGAACATCACTCCCATCATGTTGCGCAAGCGCAACGTCAGCGGCGATCATGGCGGCAACAAGGCCGGAGCGGGCGAAATCTATTGGGACGGGTGCGCCGTCACGAACTGGGCCACCGCCTCGACCACGCCGGGCGCCAGCGGCAGATTGGGATCGGCATAGGTCGCCAGATTGGCGCCTCGGCTGTCGCCCTCCACCGTCTTCAGCACATGGCTGACCTTGGGCAACAGCACGAGCGTGGCCTTGGGTTGTGCCGCCTTCAGCGCCTGTGCATCCGCCACCGTCACCTGGAGATCGGCCTCGCCTTGCACGATCAGCATCGGCTTGGTGATCGCGGCGGCCAGGGCGGCTGGGCGTTTGGCATAGAGGCTGATCACGAAGGGCTGTACCGCGTCGCGAAAGATCATCGACAGCGGCGGCGTCAGCGTCGATGCCGGCACCGTCCTGCCCGCCGCCAGCGTGTCGATGAGGCGGTCGGCATCGGGCAGCAGCGGCGCATTGGCGGGATTGGCGTGGAACTGCGCCTTCATGATCTGGGCCAGCGGACGGCCTGGGCTGGCCATCGCGATCACGCCGCACAAGTCCGCCGGATCGGCGGCGGCGGTGGTCAGCGCGACCAGCCCACCCTCGCTGTGCCCCAGCACCCAGACGCATGGGACGCCCGTCTTCGAGCGGATCGCGGCGATCCAGGCGCGGGTATCGGCGGCATAATCGTCGATCGTCACCCGGTCGGCATCGGGCACCGCGCCCGCGCTGGCGAACATGCCGCGCTTGTCGATCCGCACGCTGGCGATGCCCTTGGCCGCCAGCCCTTCGGCCAGCAGGCGGAGCGGGGCGGCCTTGATCCCCTGTGGGCTGTTGCCGTCGCGATCGCTCGGCCCCGATCCGGGGATCATCAACATGACGGGCGTCTCCGCGCCCTCCGGCCCCGTCCAGCTGCCTTTCAGCGGTCCTTGCGGGCCGGGCGCGGCGATGTCGCGGTCCGCCAGCGGTGCGGTGGTGGCCAGCAGGGCGGCGATCAGCGTGACGAACGGCATAATGACCTACCCCTCCTAACTCTCGATCCCCAGCCCCCGTTCAGCCTGAGCGAAGTCGAAGGCCACGCATAGTCCTATCCCCAATTCCGTTTGTGGCGGCTGTAATCCCTTGGCCTTCGACTTCGCTCAGGCTGAACGGGGGGCACTATCAGTCGTTATTTCCGATCCAGCATCAGCGCCGCCGTCGCCTTGGCGCTGCCGACCACGCCCGGAATCCCCGCGCCGGGATGGGTGCCCGCACCGACGAAATACAGGTTAGGGATCGAATCGTCGCGGTTGTGCACCCGGAAATAGGCGCTCTGCGTCAGGATCGGTTCCAGCGAGAAGGCCGAGCCCATATGCGCATTCAGGTCGGTGGCGAAGTCCGACGGCGCATAATGGAATTTGGTCACGATCCGCTCATGGATGTCGGGGATCAGGCGGCGACCAACCTCGTCCAGGATGCGCTTTTCCAGGATCGGCCCGACCTCGTCCCAGTTCATCGGGAACTTGCCCATATGCGGCACCGGGGCCAGCGCATAGAAGGTCGAATGCCCCTCGGGCGCGAGGCTGGGGTCGGTGACGGTCGGATGGTGGAGGTAGAGCGAAAAGTCCTCGGACAGCACGCCGGTATCGTAAATGTCGGTCAGCAGGCCCTTATAGCGGGGGCCGAACAGGATCATGTGGTGCGGGATGCCCGGCCAGCTGCCCTTGATGCCGAAATGGACGACGAACAGCGACGGCGAGTAGCGCTTGCGCTCCAGCCGGTTGACCGTGCGCCGAGCCGAACGGTTGTCGGACAGCAGATCGCGGTAGCTGTGCATGATGTCGGCATTGGTCGCCACCGCATCCGCCTGAATCGTCAGGCCGCTCTTGGTCACGACGCCGGTCGCGCGGTCGCCGAGCGTCTCGATCCGGGTGACCGGATCGCCCAGCCGCAGCACGCCGCCGATCCGCTCGAACTGCGCAACCATGCCGGCGACCAGCCGGTTGGTCCCGCCGCGCGCGAACCAGACGCCGCCGTCGCGCTCCAGCTTGTGGATCAGCGCATAGATGGCGCTGGTCGTCATCGGATTGCCGCCGACGAGGAGCGTGTGGAAGGAGAGCGCCTCGCGCAGCTTCTCCGACTTCACGAACTTCGACACCATGGCATAGACCGAGTTCCACGCCTGGTACTTCGCCAGCGCGGGCGCGGCCTTCACCATCGAGGCGAAGTCGAGGAACGCGACATGACCGAGCTTCTCATAGCCTTCGCGGTACACGCCGGCCGCATAGTCGAGGAAGCGGCCATAGCCGGCGATGTCGTCGGGGTTCAGCTTGGCGATCTCGGCGCGCAGCTGGGTGTCGTCGTTGCTGTAATCGAAATTGGTGCCGTCGGCCCAGTTGAGCCGGTAGAAGGGGTGGACGGGATCAAGCTGCACGTCTTCCGACATGCTGCGTCCGGTCAGGCCCCACAGCTCCTCCAGACAGGCCGGATCGGTGATGACGGTGGGACCGGCATCGAAGGTGAAACCGTCCCGCTCCCAATAATAGGCCCGGCCGCCCGGCTTATCGCGCGCCTCGACGATCGTCGTCTGGACGCCCGCCGATTGCAGGCGGATGGCCAGCGCCAGCCCGCCGAACCCCGATCCGATGACGACCGCGCTCTTCATGCGCGGCCTCTCAGCGCCGAGATGGCGCGCAGGATCGGCACCGGTGGCCGTCCGGTCAAAATTCGTGCCTTGTCGGCCATGGTCGATTGCCCCGCATAGAATCGCCCAATCAGGTCGGGCGCCAGTCGATAGAAACGCTCGAGCACGCGGTATCGCTCATCGGGCTCGGCGGCCTTGAACAACATCGTGTCGAGCATGCGATAGAAGCCGCGCGCGTCCCAGGCGGCCCGCGCCATGCGATAGGTCGCATCGTGCAGGTCGGCACCGGTGAAATCGGTCCGCTCGGCCAGCATCGCCGCCAGCCGGATGGCGTCGGGCAGCGAATAGCCGGTGGTCGGATGGAACAGCCCGGCGCGCATCCCGGCCTTGGGCGTCTTGGCCCCGCCGCTGCGCCAATAGGCGTCGAAATCGCCGCCCATCGCGACCGGCAGGACGCCGGCCTCTTCATGCATCACCTCGGCCGCCACCCAGTCACGCGCCTCGGCATAGCGTTCGATCCGCTGGACGATGGCGCGGCGGTTCAGCTCGGACGAGGTGGAGTAATAGGTGTCCTCGACGAAGACCCGGTCCTCGGCGAAGGGCAGGACATAGACGAAGCGATAGCCGTCGATCTGCTTGACGGTGGCGTCCATCACCACCGGGCGGGTGCAGCCATGTGGGCGCGACAGCCGCAATTCCTGTCCGACGAACTTCTGCCAGCCGCACGACAGCGCCGACAGGTCGCCCACGCCGCGCGCGTCGATCACGCCCTTCGCCTCGACCCGGTCGCCATCGGCGAACACGGCGGCGGTGGCCGACACCGCCAGCACCTTGCGCCTCAGGATCAGCGCCTGGGGCGGCAGGACGCGGCGTACCTCGGCGTCGAGACGGCGGCTTTCGATCGAATAATAGGTCTGGTCGAGCGTGCGCGAATGGGCGGGGAAGGCGACGTCATATTGCCGCCAGCCATGCGCGACCAGCCGCTCGACGATCCAGCGATCGCGCTTGGCGACGTCGCTGCCGAAAAAGGACCAGACGTGATTGCCCCCGACCGTCTCGGCCGCGTCGATCAGACGCACGTCGAGCGAGGGGTGCCGTGCCTTGAGCGCCAGCGCGATCAGGCCACCGGCCAGCCCCGCGCCAACAATCGCGACATCGCAGGAAATCGTGGCTGCCATCACGCCATCGCTACCGCAAAGCGATCCTCACGCAAAGGGCCGGCGGCGCGTCACAGCAGCACCGCCGTGTCGGGCGCGTCGCCGGTGGCGAAATCGCGCACGATCCTCCAGCCCGCCAGATCGATGATCGCCAGCCGATTGTTGTCGAGCGCGGCATAGAGCGTGGGACTGCCCGACGGCAGGTTCAGCCCCGGCGCGGCGGCGGGCAGGGGCAGGCGCGCCTCCTCGCCCAGGGTGCCGGGCGCGTGACGGGTCAGGCTCCTGTCCGCCTGGTTCGACACGATCAGCCGGCCATCGGGCTGGACGATCACCCGTACGGCTTCGCCGCGCAAGGTCGTGCGGGCACGGGGGCGAAGCGTCGTCGCGTCGAGCGCATGGAGGATGCCCGCCGGACGGTCGACGACATAGAGCGTCCGCTCGTCCGGGCTGAGCGCCAGACCTTCGGGGGCCTTGCCGATATGCTGCTTCACGGGGGCGAAGCTGGCATCGTCGGGGTTCACCATGATGACCATGCCGCTCATCGTGTCGGCGATATAGGCGCGGGTGCCGTCGCGGCGGACGACAAAATAATGGCTACGCGCGCCGCCGACCGGGATCATCCGGTCGGGCGTGTCGGCGGTAGCGGGCGTGTCAAACCGCGCGAGCAGGCTGTCGGTCTCGGACAGCGCATAGAGCCGTCCCTGCGCGTCCATCCGCATCCCGTGCCAGCGGCGGTGCGGGGCCAGATCGATGGTGCGGGCCAAGCGTCGCTCGCCCAGATCGATCACCCAGAGCTGCTGGCCGCCATCGCCCGCCGCCTGCCAGCCCTTGACCCCATACCCGCCGATATAGGCGTAGCGGCCTGCGGGATCGGCGACCATCTCATGCGGCTGCGTGCCCAAGGGAACGCTGCCCAGGCGGCGACCATCGGCGATGTCGTAGAAGGCGACGCGGCCTTCGCCCTTCTCGACCAGCGCAAGCGTGCCCGTGCCGGTCGGGGCGGCGGCCTGCGCCCGGCGCCATGCGATCGGTAGCGCCGCCGCCACTCCCAGGGCCGCCAGACCCCATAGGCCTTGACGGCGATCGATCAGCGACATGGAGATGGGCCTTTTTCTGCGGACGACGGGGTATCGCATGGACAGACGCGGGCCGGGTCGGATCGGTTCCGTTGCCAGCGTGGATCATTATCCCCTGGCAAAGGAAAGTCGGTGGCCGGGGGAGCCAAGCCCGCCCCGATGCGTCTTTTCGGTGCGAAGGGCATCGGCGCATGTTGCGGTGAAACGGCCCATTGAATAGGTGAGCCGCATGATCCGCACCCTGAACGAAAGCGTTGCCGTCGCCCCCCAGATTCGTCCCGAGGACGTCGCGGCGATCAAGGCGGCGGGCTATGCCGCCATCGTCAACAACCGTCCCGATGGCGAGGAGCCGAACCAGCCGACCGGCGACGCGATTCGCGCGGCGGCCGAGGATCAGGGGCTGGCCTATACCGCCATCCCCGTGACGCCGGGCGGGTTCAGCCACGAGATGGTCGACCAGATGACCCAGGCGCTGGTCGAGGCCAAGGGGCCGGTGCTGGCCTATTGCCGCTCGGGCACGCGCAGCTGCAATTTGTGGGCGCTGGCGGCGGCCAAGGCGGGGCGCAACCCGACCCTGATCGTGATGCAGGCGGAAGGCGCGGGCTATGACCTGTCCGGCCTGCGCCCGACCCTCGAAGCGCTGGCGAGCGCGAAAGGATGAGCCTGCCGCTGGCCGGGACCATGGTCGGCTGGACGATTGCGGGCGTGGTCGCGGGCATGGTGCTGGGCGGCACCGGAATCGGTCTGCTGCTCCGGCGGCGGCGCGATCGCCGCGTCGGCTCGCCCGAGGATGTGGCCGCCGCCGCCGAGGCGGCGTTGAGCGGCTTCACCGTATCGGGCGCGGTGGTCGGCGCGGACGGGCAGGGCGCGCTGGCGGTGGCGACCGATGGCCGGGTGGCGGCGATCAAGCTGCAGGGCCGGGTGCTCGCGGTGCGCGAAATCCCCTGGACCCGCGTGCGCTCGACCACCGAGGGCATCATCGCCGAGGTCGAGGGGCGGTTCGGACCGGTGAGGTTGGCCGGGGTCGACGTGCTGGACATCCGGCGGCTGAAGGCCTGATTCGCTATTCCTCCCCTGTAAGGGGAGGTGGCATCGCGTCAGCGATGACGGAGGGGTGTAACCCTATCGAGAGCGGGACACCCCTCCACCAGCTTCGCTGGTCCCCCTCCCCTTGAGGGGATCGTTGCAAAAGTCGTGCGACGGTGATTCATGGTTGCAGGCGGGGGGACGTTTGCGATGGATCAAGGTAGCTTGGTG